>JALVRY010000326.1 GCA_027024625.1 Thiotrichaceae bacterium | reverse complement strand
CTGGTTTTTACGCTATGCCTATCAAGTCGCCGATGCTGCACCTTTTTCACAAGAGGTTGTACTGGTTATTCTTGGTACGATTATCACGATTTTTATCACAGCGATTCTGCTAAACAAGCAAACCGAAGTTGAACTCAAGAAAGAAGAAAATATTAAGTTTATTGAGTTGAAAACAGATATATATCTACAACTTTTTAATCATATTGAGCAGATTATTTTAGAGGGAAATGCTGATGAGAAAGATAAAATAAAATTACGCATACTTGCACATAAACTCGCTATTGTCGCCTCTCCTGAAGTGCTTGAGCAGTTTGAATACTTTCTGGATAACTTTGCCAAAGTAACAAAAGATGATTTGGTAGGACAAAGTGATACCAATATACTAATGGATGAATTAGCAGAGCTCTCAGTGCATATCCGTAAGGATTTACTGGGTGATTTAGATCATCGCCGAGGTATTAATGAAAAAGAAGTGGCACAGCAAATTATGGATAATTCAGAAACGTTTAAGTAGGTAAAGATGGAAAGGATTGAAAAAAGAACCAAAATACCCAGGTCTGATACTAAAAAATATTGGGCGGTGATGACGCTCTATGAGCGGTTTGAACATACAGTAGCATTAATGCTTAGTGCAATTATTAGCCTGGTGATTCTTTTTGCCTTGCTCCAGTTGGTGAGAGAAGTATTTACCCTGCTGGTAACTGATATTTTATTCACTCCCCTGGATCATGGTGTTTTTCAGGTTGTGTTTGGTATGATTATGACCTTATTGATTGCACTGGAGTTTAAGCATTCAATACTCAAGGTAATAGAGCGTCGCTCACATATCATTCAGGCACGCGGTGTGATAATGATTGCATTGTTGGCATTAGCACGAAAACTGATTATTTTAGACTTTGTAGAAACAAAGCCTGAAAAGCTATTTGCCTTAGGCTTTGTCATTTTAATATTAGGTATCGTTTATTACTTATTAAAAAAAGATGAGTCAAAAAACTTACTGAATAACAACTTTCAAAATTAGTGATAAATAAAACACTTAAAGTGTCTGCTCAATCATTTAAATTGGTATTTTCTTTCTTCACTAGCACAAACTGTCACATGAATGACAGAAAAATACAAGCATACTCAATAGTATCTCTTGAAGAAATTAACAATAATCAAGGAGAGATAGTATGAAACTGGATATAACGCTTAGGAACATAAATAAAAAGCAATATCAGCCTGTTAAAAGGCATTTAAAACAATTGGTAACGCAACATTTGCAGCCACACCTTGCCCATTTTAATGAAAATACAACCCGCTTACATGCGACACTCGATAAGCAAAAAAATAACTATAAGGTGCAATATCAACTACATCTTCCCCCTCGAAAAATTTTGCTTGCTAAGGAAACCGCAGAAAATTTGAACAGTGCTCTGGAAGAAGCCCTGAAAGAGCTTGCGCGCCAGGCACAAAAACATGCAGCTAAAATCAGTGGTAGAGAAAGTTGGAAACGTAAACAACGCCGCCAGCGTTTAAAGCAATTTAAAGCAGATGTGCAAGCATTACCTGAAACAACGCGAAAACAGGCTGATGAATCTTTAGAACCATTGTTAGATAAACTCCAATCGTATATTCGCCATGAGTTAGCCTACTTGCAAGCTAATGGGGATTTGCCATCCAGTTATCCAACAGTTGACGATGTACGCGATGAAGCATTACTAAAAGTACAGTTTAGGTGGGATGAGTTAGATAAAGATAATGATGTGTTATATCAGGAGCTTATTAAGGCTGTACATGAAGTATTAACAGAAGAACTGATTCAAACCCAGATACATATGGATGATATTTCGCTTAAAGAAGAAGTACCTAAGGATGCAAAAGACCAGGCAGAAGAAATGCAGGGTGAAGAAATATCAGAGTTTTATCAGCCTTTCGAGCGTTTGCATATCGAAGATATTATCCCGGATGCTACGGCTGATATACCTGAGGAGTTATTAGAAAAAAATGCACGTGAACTCAGCTATCAAACTATAATGAATTTACCAATTGACTGGCGACGTATGCTGCTATTAGCACACCGGGAGAATATGAGCATTGAAACGATTGCGCAAACCATTATGCCAATGGCACTCTCTGATGCAAAAAAAGTGCTGGATTATGCAGAGCAATTTATGCTGGCAAGTTTAAATGAAAGGGGGCTGGGCAATATCACTCAAGCCATACTGAAACAGCTTTTAAGATAAACCAGGCATCGAATGAGGTGAAACATGATTTTTAAACAATTATTTGAACCAGATTCCAGTACATACACCTATCTTTTAGGGTGTGAAGAAACAGGGCAAAGTGTACTGATTGATCCTGTGATTGAAACGGTAGAACGTGATCTGGAACAACTGCACAAACTCGGTCTTAAACCGACATACACATTAGAAACACATATCCACGCAGATCATTTAACAGGAGCTAAAAAAATGCGTGCCTTATCAGGCAGCAAAATTGTTGTACCCGCGATGGATGATTTGCCCTGTGCTGATTTAGGTGTGAAAGAAGGTGAGGCATTTAAAGTTGGAAATATTATTTTGCACCCGCTGTATACGCCAGGGCACACCAGTACGCATCATGCTTATTTGATTGATAATGGTACACACAACATACTGTTTAGCGGCGATGCTTTATTAATTGAAGCTTGTGGGCGTACAGACTTTCAGTCAGGTGATGCTCATACCTTGTACAAAAGTATACAGGAGAAGTTTTTCACACTACCTGATGAAACACTGGTTTATCCAGGGCATGACTACGAAGGTCGACAGATCACAACAATCGCACAGGAAAAACAACGCAATCCTCGCCTTAAAACAGGTACAACCGAAGATGAATTTGTAAAAATCATGAATGGCCTTGACTTGCCGTATCCTCGTAAAATTGATTTTTCTGTACCAGGTAATAGTGCTTGTGGTGAATGTCCTGATAATGTGCCAGAGGAGTATCGCGGACCTTGTGATATTAAAGAAGTTAAACCTGATACAGATCTAATGAATAAACAGGGCGATCAGGGCTAGCGTGTAGTTTTTGCAGTGGTGAGGCAGAGTATTTTTTTTAAAAAACAGAAAATTGGAGTAATTTTATTCACCATATCTGTTATTCTCATTGGTCAATGTTTAGCGTAAGCAAAGGGCAGGTGATCGATGAGTAATCAGGCTATTATAAAAAAAAGTGTGCCATTAAGCAGTAAGCTGGTACAACAATCACAGCTTTTTTCTTTGCTGCCAGAGCCTTTATTAAAAGAAATGACAGACTCTTTCTCTGCAGAGCGTTGGGCTAAAAGAAGTTATATTGGTGATGAAGTTTTGCAACGGCGTTTTTTTCTTTTACTGGAAGGGCGTCTGGAAATGCTTCGTACACACCCAGAATCGGGTAGAAGTATTACACTGGATCTGCTAAAACCTGGTGATGGTTTTGATGTGATTACACTACTTGACGGCAAGAGGCATGAGGTGACATTAGTCCCTCTTGAAGAATTAAAAGTATTATCAGTGCCCATTGAAAAAATGCGTGAATGGATATGGACTTATCCCGAGTTAAACCGACAGTTTATGCCTTATCTTGCACAAAAAATGCGTGATCAGGAAGATAAAACGACTGATTTTGCCCTGTATGATACAGTCACCCGCTTAAGTAGAATTATTTTAAAAAATATTGATAAAGCAAGTGCCTATACGGGTAATGCTGAAAATGCACATGAGAGTCATCTGGTCACTGGTTTGTCTGATGATGTGCTGGCGAGAATGGTGGGCTCAGTGAGGCAGGTGGTAAATCAGCATTTATCCCACTGGAAGCAAAAAGGCATTATTGATAAAAAGCGTAATCAGATAAAAATCAATAATCTGCAAGCAATTCTGGATGAGGGAGCTGTGACCCAGGCAAGATTTTTTTCGAAGGTCTGATTTATCAGCCTGCATTTGTAAGTGCTAAAATAAAGTTTTAGCCATGACAACAGCATCTTCCCGACCTGTGGTCGCAGGGTAATAGTCTTTACGGCGACCGATTTCATTATAACCTGCGCTTTGATACAGTTGTATGCCTTCGAT
>JALVRY010000325.1:0-2500 GCA_027024625.1 Thiotrichaceae bacterium | reverse complement strand
ATTATCTAAATTGCGTTGTTTTCTTTTTGCAGGAAATTTATTTTTACTCATTATTGGCTTGCATTTTCAAATATTTATCAAGGTTTGGTGAATCATACTATCAGAAACCTAACTAAATACACAACTTGTAATGAGCAAGTGGCAAAAAAATAAAAGAAAATTCTTAATCTAAGGCAAAGTTTTATATTGACAAATAAGCCCTATAGCTATCATAAACTGCACGAATGACTTTTAATCAATTTATTAGTTATTCATGCGATTGTGCAAGTTAATGATCTTGGAGGAGTGTCCGAGTGGTTAAAGGAGACGGACTGTAAATCCGTTCGCTTAGCGTACGCTGGTTCGAATCCAGCCTCCTCCACCATCATTGATTATATAATTGCTAAAGCGGGTGTAGCTCAATGGTAGAGCAGCAGCCTTCCAAGCTGAATACGTGAGTTCGATTCTCATCACCCGCTCCAGCAACATTTATATATCTCACGCTAATTCGCTTCGCTCATGCTATATTTTTCTGTCTCACGCCGACGGGCTGGGGGCGAGCAAAAAGTTGCTCGGCGAACCTTAGGTTCGCTGTCCTGAGAGATTGAGTTTTAATAATCACAGCACTTATATATCTCACGGCTCGCACCGCTTAGCTAAAGCTAAGCTGAGCCTCCGATGGGGCGAGCAAGAAGTTGCTCGGCGAGCATGTCTGCTCGCTGTCCTGATAGATTGAACTATATAAAACCGCAATATTTATATATCTTGCGAGGAAACACCAACGGCGGGGGTGTCGGGGAAGCGCTTTAGTGCGACGGCGACTTATAAATGGCGGGGGTGTCGGGGAAGCGAACATAGTGAGCGACGGCGACAAGAATAAAGAGGCGGGGTGCGAAACACAGTAAGTCCTCCGTCATAGCGAGAAGTGTAACGACGAAGCTATCCAGAATCTAACAGCCAGCCTTAGCGGCGTGAGCGTATAAGAAAGCCTGCAACATCTCTGGATTGCCACACCCTAAAGGGGGCAATGACAGCGGCGACTAGCATAAAGGCGCAAAAATTGCGCCTCCATAATATTACTAATTAAGAACCCAAAACTTTATCCGCCACTTCTCATAAGACAAAGTCTTTTTGCCACAGGGTTTACTATTGCATTACAATTTGCTGGCGCTGTTGGTTCAGAAACTGGGTTGATAGAATTTATTACATTGGCAGTTGGCAGTTGATAGCCTTCTTCAAGCGCAGTTTTTACGCAATTCGCACGTTCCCAACCGGGAGGTATTGCATTAAGATCCACTTGCTTCCATTTTGGATGCCCATTTTCCCTCAGCCATTCAATATTCCGATTTATCAAATAAGAAATCTTAGTAACCACCTCACACGAATGTCTGAGGTAATCATTGCGCTTAGGATCATATTCAAATGTCATCAGCACGGCTTTAACCGCAGGGGTTAAAACGTCTTCTGTTAACCAAGGATAAGTGCCAGCTTTGATTATTGCAGTACCATAATATCCGCTAATAGCACCCGCTGCGACAGGAATTAGCTTTAGATCATCATTGGGACTGGTATCCACCAATAATTTTGTTGGCGCACCAGCTACATAGACAAAAGCGTCAATTCGTCCAGCTCTTAGTTCTTCAAGCGCTTCTGAGGCTTTAATTGTCACCAAAGTTTGCGGTCGAATATTGGTTACTTCGAATAAAAAGGTGGTTGTTAAATTTGTGCCGCTATTTGGTGCGCCAACGGCAACTGTTTTACCAGAAAGATCTGCTAATACATTTATAGAGCCTGATTTTTTGGCAACAATGTGCACTTCTTCATTATATAATGGGAAGGCAATCTTTGTTCCAGTTGCTATGCGGCGCATTGCCTTATCTTCATTTTTGAATGTTCTAATAAAATCAAGTACATCGCTTTGTACAATTCCAAATTGTGTAAAACGGCGATCTCTAACAGCTTCAATATTTTCCATAGATCCAGCAGATTCAACAACCGTTACATCCATATCTATTGCTTTTGCTAGGGTGGCAATATCTTTGCCAATTTGAATATATGTACCTGTTGCTCCACCCGTCATGATATTTACTTCAAAACTTTGAGAGGGAGTAGTAGCAAGAAAGAAGAATAATCCAAAAAAAGGTAGGATTTGTATATATTTTTTAATTTTAGTCATTTTATAACCTCTGATTTGGCCCCCAAACCAGAACAATCATTATAACTCGTTATAATTATTTCTTTGTTAACATCAGTTTTTAAAAAACCTATATTTTGGGGCGCTATATTCAAACCAGCCCG
The DNA here is from genome assembly GCA_027024625.1 of Thiotrichaceae bacterium. Lineage (GTDB taxonomy): Bacteria > Pseudomonadota > Gammaproteobacteria > Thiotrichales > Thiotrichaceae > S015-18. The sequence goes on along the minus strand of JALVRY010000325.1, from coordinate 223 downwards.
ATTAGACGTTAAAAACCATTGTTATGAATTAAAAAAATTCCTATTGTTTAATTTAAAAACTGATTAAATTGCAGATAAATGTGACGGATTTTTGATTTAATGGGATAATAGCAGTTCAAATTCGTTTATTTTAAAAATCAATTCATATGATTTTTCAAAAAGCCTTGCACAAATTGTTTTTTAGTTTTAGACCAACTCTTGGCTTAAAGGGGTGTAGCTCAGT
>JALVRY010000324.1:9605-11989 GCA_027024625.1 Thiotrichaceae bacterium | reverse complement strand
GTTATTTACATTGGCGGATGAACAACAGCGTCGCCAATTTGACCGCCTATTAGCAACCGCACTCAAAGACCCAGATTGTCCCTTATTTGTTATCAGCACCGTGCGTTCAGATTTTTTAGATCGCTTTAGCTATTTACCCGAATTATTAAGCATCTATAACAGCTTAAAAAGTGATTATCTGCTGCCCACTATTAGCGAATCTGGTTTGCGTGAACTCATTACTTACCCCGCACGTTTGGCAGGTTTACACGTCGATAAGGCGTTAGTGGAAGCCATCGTGCGAGATGCTCGTGGTGAGCCAGGAGCTTTACCGCTGGTAGAAAGTGCCTTAACCGAACTCTGGAATGATGCCCAAACACGCGGCAGCCAGACATTGAGCAAAGCCTATTATGAGAAGCACAACGGCGTGGCGGGTATGTTGGCAAAACAAGCTGATGCATTAATTGCCAGTTTGGGTGAGCGTGGGCGAAAGCAAGCCCTGAATTTACTTTTGGCACTTACTCGTATCAACGAAGGTGGCAGACACACCCGTCGTAGAATCTTAAGAGACGATGCTATCCATGAGGCTGGCGGTGGTAAACAAGGCGAAAAGATTGTGCGATTGTTGGCAGGTGAGCGACAACGCCAAATTGGTGAACAACAAGCAGGGCCACTTCGCTTAATTGTCACCCAAAAAGACACGGTAGAATTAGTGCATGAGATGCTGGTGAGAGCCAGTGACCGTATGGATGAAAGCGGGCAAGCCACTGGCTATTGGCCTAGTTTATTTAACTACATCTATGAACATCGTGATCGTGATGTGCAACGCCAACAATTACAAGTCGATGCCCAACGTTGGCAAGCCAGAAAGAATATCGGGCGATGGTTTGGTTTAGCCAGTTGGCGGGATTTACGTGTATTTAAGCATTTGCGACCCAGAGCAAAAAGTGATTCAGGACGATATTTACAACGTAGCAGGCGTATGGCGTGGTTCAGAGCTTTATTGCTGGCTGGCTTTATCGGTGTATTTGTAGAATCTGCTTGGTGGGCAAATGATAAAAACTTGCCAGTTAGCTATGCACTAATTAAACCCCTTTGGGCAATAGGCTTATACTCACCGCTACCAGAAATGGTAAATATTCCTGCGGGTGAATTTACCATGGGCTGTGTGGATGCTCGAGATACTGTGGAAGGTGCTTGTGATTATGATGAAAAGCCCGCTCATAAAGTTACAATAGCCTATGATTTTCAACTAGCAAAAACGGAAACAACCTTTATTCAGTATGATTATTTTGTCTGGGATCAGCAGCGTAAAGGTAAAGCAGTGGTTTTTCCAACAGACCTAGGCTGGGGAAGGGCTAATCGTCCTGTTATTAATGTCAGTTGGGATGATGCGGTTGCCTATGCTCAGTGGCTAAAAGAAAAAACAGGCAAAGCCTATCGTCTGCCGACGGAGGCAGAGTGGGAGTATGCAGCAAGAGCAGGTAAAGAATCCGCTTTTTCATGGGGTAATGAATTGGGTAAAGCAAAGGCTAATTGTAATGATAATTATTGTCAGGATAAATACGACGTCACTGCTCCTGTTGCTAGTTTTTCAGAAAGCCCTTTCGGTCTATTTGATATGCATGGCAATGTTCAGGAGTGGGTTCAAGATAAGTATGCATCTTATGATAATGCACCGACGGATGGTTCTGCGAACCAGTCTGCTGATAGCTCTGAGCGGGTGTTGCGTGGCGGTAGCTGGCTCTTCAACGGCGGGAACGTCCGTTCTGCTCGCCGTGGTGCTGACCGGCCTGCTTTCCGTCTCAGCAGCACTGGCTTTCGTTTATCAGGTCAATCAAGCGGTAGCTTGCTAAAACAAGAAAGCAAGAAGAAAAGTAAATAATAGCAGACTGTCGAGCAGCACGGGTAACTGCGAAGCGGTAGCCGCAGTGGTCAGGGCTGATGGACAGGCTGCGGTGGTATTCCCTCGTTCCCATTGCTCCGCGTGGGAATGCATGCTCAATATGTATTCCCAAATAACAGGGAACAAGCAGACCAGTTACAAAGGGGGAAGTTAAAAGCGAAGAATTATCTCTATGGTAGGGTCGGTGGAGGCTACGGAACCGACCAGTAGTATCCATCTATTTTGGTCGGTTTCGCAAAGCTACACCGACCCTACCATTATTATTAAAGTAACTGATGTTACGCACTACAACTATCATCGCGATTTCGTAGCCTTGAACTTTTGGTGATTTTATTGAAAAAAGTAGTCAGGCTACGAGTTCATTTCTTTTGTTCGATCAAAAAATTGTCAGGAACAATTTTTCACGCAAGCCCGAAGGGTGAGGCTCATGGAAGAGCCGAATAAAAGAAACGAACCAAAGAAAAGGTCGCCCAACTTATCGCTATTCCCAAAAAATGCA
>JALVRY010000324.1:5617-9595 GCA_027024625.1 Thiotrichaceae bacterium | reverse complement strand
AATTTATCGGATCGTGTGAACTCACTACACTCCGCAAGCTACGTTTCGTTCAAACATGCACACGATTATTCCGATAAATTAGCCCATTTTTTGGGGCGATAAACATGGGATTTCACAAGCACTCGCTTCGCATCGTGCTAATAAAGACAAGCTTTTAATCTGTGTTTATCTGTGTTTATCTGTGTTTATCTGTGTGCATCTGTGGTTAATTTTTATTAACCGCGTAACATCAGTAAAGTAAAAGGGAAATGTAATATTAGAGATGATCTTGACTAAGCAAAGACTCCCTACTTATTGGAATTGCTACAACAGCAGTAATGCTATTTCTACCTAGAGGCTGTAAATGAAAGAAGTAAAATTTTACCCGCCATTAGAAGAAAAAATAAATATCTATTCCCATGCCTTGGGCTTGCTACTAAGTATTATTGCCTTGCCATTGCTTGTTATGCATGCAAGTAGCAATGGAAATATTCTGCATATTGTGAGTTTTGCAATTTTTGGTATTAGCTTAATCATTCTTTATGCCGCCTCTACCCTTTATCATCGAGCAACAGAACCCAATAAAAGAAGCCGATTGAGAATTGTTGATCATGCATCAATCTACGTGATGATAGCAGGCACTTATACACCGTTCACACTGATTACACTTAATTCCCAAGCGGGTTGGATCATCTTCTTTGTAACATGGGCGATGGCACTTATCGGTATCGTTTTAAAGCTATTTTTTACAGGTCGTTTTACCCTTGTTTCAACATTAATGTACGTTTTTATGGGCTGGATTATTGTTTTCGTGATTGATGATTTAGTGCAAAAGTTATCACCTGATGGTCTTTTTTACTTAGTTGTGGGCGGTATTGCTTATACTATCGGAGCGATTTTATATGCAATTAAGCGGATAAAATTCAATCATGCTATTTTTCATATCTTTGTCTTAATCGGTAGTATTAGCCACTTTATTGCGGTGTATTTTTATATTTTACCAGTAGCATAAATAAGCAAAACGACACACTTGTCCTAAGAATCTAAAAAAAATTAAGAATATGCTGTAGAATAAGAAGGTGAACTGACTAATTGAGCATCCAATGAGTAATATCATAGCAATAACAAATCAAAAAGGTGGTGTGGGTAAAACTACGACGAGTGTAAACCTTGCTGCATCGCTATCAGCCGTGAAGCGTAGCGTGTTGCTGATTGATATTGACCCACAAGCCAATGCAACAACAGGGGTGGGTGTTGATAAGCATAATCAAGAACTGACCTTGAGCCGTGTTTTGTTAGGTGAAGGTGATGTGCGGGAAATTTTGGTTGAGATAGAAGGCAATGCTAAATTTCATGTATTACCCTCTAGCCCTGAGATGACAGTTGCAGAAATACAGTTAATGGATATGGCAGAGCGAGAATTTCGGCTTAAAAAAGTGTTAGAGCCAATTCGTGATGATTATGAATATATCCTAATTGATTGCCCGCCATCCTTAAACATGCTGACAGTCAATGCACTCGTGGCTGCAGATGAGGTGATAATCCCCATGCAGTGTGAATATTATGCATTAGAAGGACTTTCTGCACTGCTTGAAACAATCAGCTCGATTCAAGAATCAGCCAATCCAAAATTAGAACTAAAGGGACTGCTACGCACAATGTTCGATCCGCGTAGTAATTTATCACGCGACGTATCTAATCAGTTGAATCACCATTTTGCAGATAAGCTTTACAACACCTCAATACCTCGTAATATCCGTTTGGCAGAAGCACCAAGCCACGGTATGCCTGTATTAAAATATGATAAAAACTCACGGGGTACACTGGCTTATTTAGCATTTGCAGCAGAAATGTTGCGTAAAGATAGTGCAGCCTCTCATCATGCTTCCCATTAATAACTGATGTTACGTGGTAATAAAAATTAACCATATAAGCCCATGAATGTGCTGTAGTAGAGCAATGCAGGAGAAATTGTTGAGATAAACACAGATTAAAAGCTTGTTTTTACAAGCCGAAGCGTAAAGCGAGGTAGGATCTAAGTCCCCGTTTTTATCGCCCTAAAAAATTATTCAGTTTTCCGGAAGAAGGCGTGCATGTTTGAGTGAATGGAGCTTTGCGGAATGAGCGAGTTCACGCCGCCGGAAAATTGGATGATTTTTTAGGAAATAGCGATAATGTCGGGGTGTCCTTTTCTTTGGATACTTTCTTTTAGACAAGCAAAAGAAAGTATCTCGTCGCCTAAGTGTGAATTAAGAAAAGAGCACATAAAGTTCGGGCGACGAAACCCTTGAAAAATTAAAAGTGTGTAACATCACAGTTAATAATAGGTAATTATAATGGCAATGAAACCAGGACTAGGAAAAGGTCTGGATATACTTCTCAGCTCGGCAAAGCGAGCAAATGCAGAAGTAAAAGAGAAAAAGGATGTGACCTTACAGATTTTGCCTGTTGAGCGAATCGTAAAGGGGAAATATCAGCCGCGTATTAATATTGATCCTGAAGCCTTGCAGAACCTCGCCGATTCAATAAAAGCACAAGGCTTAGTTCAGCCTGTTGTGGTACGAGCGGTGGATAGCAATAAATATGAGCTGATTGCGGGCGAACGTCGTTGGCGTGCCTCACAAATTGCAGGTTTACATGAAATCCCTGCAATTATTCGTGAAATACCCGATCAAGCAGCAGCAGCGATGTCGTTGATCGAAAATATACAACGAGAAGATTTAAATCCGCTGGAAGAAGCTAACGCGATGAGCCGTTTGATTGATGAGTTTGGTCTAACACATCAACAAACAGCGGAAGCCGTTGGACGATCGCGTTCTGCGGTCAGTAACTTATTACGTTTATTGGATTTAGGCGCAGTCGCTAAAGAGCTGTTAGATCAAGGCGATTTAGAAATGGGGCATGCTAGAGCCTTGCTTGCTTTGCCAAATGATTTGCAGTCAGAGGTTGCTCCAAAAGTTGCATCACGCGGAATGTCTGTACGAGATACAGAAAAGCTAGTCAAAAAAATACTCAATCCCCCCGAGCCAAAAGATAAGCCAGAACCATCGCCAGAAGTACAACGACTAGAGCAAAATCTAGCCGAAAAGCTAGGCGCAAATGTGCATATTGTTTATAACACCAAAGGGCAGGGTAAATTAGTTATCGACTATAATAGCTTAGACGAACTGGATGGAATTTTAGATCATATTAAATAACTGATGTTAGATGGTAATAAAAATTAACCACAGATGGACACAGATAAACACAAATTAAAGGCTTGTTTTTTTGAGCCGAAGCGTAAAGCGAGGTAGAAGAACCTAAGCCCCGTTTTTAGGAAATAGTGATAATATCGGGGTGTCCTTTTCTTTGGATACTTTCTTTTATTCGGCTCGTCCATGAGCCTCACCCTTCGGGCTGACGTGAAAAATTGTTCCTACAATTTTTTGGACAAGCAAAAGAAAGTATCTCGTTGCCAAAACAGAAGCTAAGGAAAGAGCCACTAAAAGTTCAAGGCTACGAAACCACGTTGATAGTTGTAGTGCATAACTTCAATTAAATAAATTCATTTCTGAATCAGTAAAATCACTGATTCAAAACATTATTGCCACCTAATATTATTAAAATTAGACAGGCAATACCAAAAACACCAAAAATAAAAATAAGGATAAAATTATGGAATATATGATATTGCTAACGGTGATAAGTATCATCTCAATACCTGTTTGCTATTTCGTTGCAAAAAAGCGAGGCAGTAATAAAGTATTTTGGGTCATTATGGCAGGTCTATTTGGACCGTTTGCTGTCCCTTTTGTGTTTTTATCAAAAGCACAAAATGGTTAATTACTTATGACTTCATCGGAGATTCTTTAGATAAGCGAAAGTATCTGCGTACTTTCGCTTAAGTAGGAATGCACACACATTTAACAATTTACTGGTCTATTTTCCGCTATTCAAGCCATTCTCTCAGTCGCGTAGCACGGCTATGCTTCTTCGATAATGACTTGAATATCAAAAAAT
>JALVRY010000324.1:1833-5607 GCA_027024625.1 Thiotrichaceae bacterium | reverse complement strand
AAAAAATATCCTTCGCAAATTTTGTTAAATTAATTATGCACTCCTACTTATTTATACTTCGAGTACCTTTGTAATCGCTGTTTTGATGTCGTCTAGTTTTTTCTCGTCTGTAATTGGATTATTGTAAAAATCGGTAACTTGGAAAACATCTTGTACTTGTTCTTCCAAGGTTGAAATGCGTGCATTATGAATCTGAATATTTTGCTGATAGAGCGTTTTACCGATTAAAGACAATAATCCAGGGCGATCTCCTGTTTCTATCTCAATAGCTGTCCATGACTTCTTAGTATTTTGAGAAAACTGTACCACAGTAGGAACGTCAAGGTGCTTTAGTTCTCGTGGCATCCGTTGCTTAGATGTGTCGGGAATTTTTTCAGTGTTTAGATTGTGTTCAATAGTTTGTTGAAGTGTTGCTTGATCGTCTTGTTGCGTGATGGCATCGCCATTGATATTTAAAACATGCAAAGTGTAAAGATCAAAACCATTAGTAGTGGAGGTGATTTTAGCAGCAACTGTATTTAAATTAAGTTGTTCTAAGGTTGCAACAATGCGAATAAATAGTTGAGGGTCGTCTTTTTGGTAGATGAAGATAACGGTGCTGTTCCGAAGACTTTGGCGTAGTGCTACTAATGGTATTTTATTGCTAGAGAGTAAACATTCGGTATGCCAGCAGAGTGTTTTAAATGAATGCTGTAGAAAATAAGCATCATCAAAGTGTTGCCATAGCTTGATACAATCCGCTTGTGTGTAACCTGATTTTTTGACTGCGGCAAGAATGGTATTTTGTATTTTTTGGGCTTCTGTTCTTGAGTCTTCTTTTTTTGTTTCTAGGTGGCTTTGCAATTGCTGATTACTTGCAATATAAAGCTGCTTTAGTAATGAGTGTTTCCAGCTTGTCCAAAGCTTTAGGTTTGTACCGCGAATATCTGCCACGGTTAATAAATAAAGTAGGCTTAAACGCTGTGTTGAACCCATCAGTTCAGAAAATTCAGCAATGACATCAGGGTCGCTGATGTCTTTCTTTTGTACGATAATACTTAACAGTAGATGTTTTTCTACTAGCCAACTAACTGTAGAGGCATCAGCTTCGCTTAGGTGGTGTGATAGACAAAAATGATAAGCATCAACTGCCCCGATTTTTGCATGATCTCCACCGCGACCTTTGGCGATGTCGTGGAATAATGCGGCAAGATAAAGTAATTCTGGTTTTTCTAAGGTTTTAAATATGTTGCTACAGAAGGGTAATTCTTTTTCACCTTCGGGAGTGCTGTAACGACGAACATTACGAATCACATGAAAAGTATGGTCATCAACTGTAAATGCATGGTACAAGTCAAACTGCATCCGCCCAACGATACCTTGAAAAGCGGGTAAGTAAGCGGCAAGAACGCCGTATTGGTTCATGTGTTTTATCGCTAGCGTAACACCTTTTTGCTGGCGCATGATTTCAATGAAAATACGTTTACAGTCATCATTATTACGAAAGTCATCGTCAATATATTGCAAGCCTTGCCGAATACTGCGGACAGTATTGGGTGTGATGCCTGTTGCTTCAGGTGTAATTTGTAATATGTGAAAGATTTCTAGTAGGGTGTGAGGCTGTTTCTTGAATAATGCTTGATCACGAATGGCGACTAAGCCATTTTTTTCCTCATACCACTCGTTAATAATGCAAGATTGTTTATGGTGTGGGTTTAGGATTTTTTCTTTAAGTAAATTAAGCAGTAGAGTATTTAGACGGTCAAGGTTGGTTATGGTGCGGTAATATCGCATCATAAACTCTTCTACCGCTTTATTTGCAGTGTCGTCTGTATAACCAAAAATTTTTGCTAATTGCTGTTGATGTTGAAACAAAAGGCGATCTTCTTTGCGACCACTAAGCTTGTGCAATACAAAGCGGATTTCCCAGAGAAAGTCGCGGCTGATAAGTAATTCTTCATATTCGTCATCACTTAGAAAATCGTGGCTTTTTAATTCTTGCAAAGAAAGCACGCCATAGTGACGTTGGATAATCCAAACAATGACCTGTATATCACGCAATCCACCAGGGCCTTCTTTTAAATTAGGTTCGACACGGTAAGCGGTTTTTCCATATTTTTGATAACGTGAAACTTGCTCATCCAGCTTGGCTTGTAAAAATGCTTGGCTATTCCATAATTTATCAGGTGTAATTTTTGATTGGAGTGTTTGGTAGGTTTTCTCATCACCTGCTAAGAAGCGCGATTCAATTAAATTTGTGATGATGGTTAAATCATTCTTAGCCTCAATCAAGCACTCACCTAGGGTTCGAACACTGTGTCCAATGTCTAAGCCAATGTCCCAAAGCAAGGTGATAAACTCAGAAAGACGTTTTTGGCATTCTTGAGATGGGTCTTCAGGGAGTAATATCAGCAAGTCAATATCTGACGCTGGGTGCATCTCTTTTCGGCCATAGCCACCGACAGCAACAAGTGTTGCAAAATGGTGTTCATTGAGTTGATGGCTTTGCCAATAGTGACAAAGAATAGAGTCGATTAAATCTGAGCGAGCTTCCAGCAGCGAACCAATATCCTCTCCGTGTAGGTAGGCCGTATAAAGCGTTTCATTGGCCTCTTTTAATGCGGTCTTTATTGCCGAGAAGTTTTTTGGTGTATTTTTAAGGATAGGCTCAAGCTGCCCCATTAACTGGAAATTATTCATTATTGTTTGCTCGCCTTTAATTAATAATTATCTTCCCAGCCTTTCTCCTCATCCCGTAAGGTTAAAACATCATAGCCTGATTCTGTAACTAAGATGGTGTGTTCCCACTGTGCAGAAAGTTTGTGATCCTTGGTTACTACTGTCCACTTATCGGGGAGTCGTTTAACCTGTCGTTTACCCACGTTGACCATTGGCTCAATAGTAAAGGTCATACCGGGTTCAAGTATTTCTCGTGTGCCTTTTTTGCCATAATGTAAGACCTGTGGATCTTCATGGAATTTCTCACCAATACCGTGTCCACAGTACTCTCTTACGACGGAGCAGTGGTTTGACTCTGCGTATTGTTGGATGGTATGCCCAATATCCCCTAGGTGTATGCCAGGCTTCACCATCTTAATTCCCTTATAAAGAGCAGTTTGAGCAATGCCACAGATGCGCTTGCCGATGACACTGGGTTTGCCGACTAAAAACATTTTGCTAGTGTCGCCATGATAGCCATCTTTAATTACAGTAATATCGATGTTGATAATATCGCCTTTCTTTAAGCGTTTATCGCTGGGAATACCGTGGCAAACTTGGTTATTTACAGAGGTGCAAATTGATTTGGGAAAGCCATGATAATTTAGTGGCGCGGGAATCGCCTTTTGTTCCTGCTCAATATAGTCGTGGCAAATTTTATCTAACTCGTTAGTGGTAACACCCGCCTTAATATAAGGCTCGATCATGACCAATACATCGGCTGCTAAACGCCCTGCAACTCGCATTTTTTCTATTTGATCGGGCGTTTTAATTGTAATTGCCATGTGCTTTCTCGATTCAGTAGTTTTTTTAGAAGAAACATGGTATAAAGCCGCCGCGAATTTCGCAAATTAAATTTTGGTTTACAAGGAGATTCCTTGAACCAAAAAATTTACACACTTATCGACACGGTTAGCAGGGTGCTCCTAAATACATAGGAGTTGTTGATTGGGATAAGTGGAAGGCTACAACCCAAGAGGAAATATCATGCCTAAAGTTACAATGCGTCAAATGCTAGAAGCGGGCGTTCATTTCGGACACCAAACTCGCTACTGGAACCCTAAAATGGCACCATAT
>JALVRY010000324.1:0-1823 GCA_027024625.1 Thiotrichaceae bacterium | reverse complement strand
CCATATATTTTTGGTGCAAGAAATAAAATTCATATCATTAACTTAGAAAAATCACTTCCTATGTTCAATGATGCGATGAACTACATCGGTAAAGTTGCAGCAAAAGGTGGAAAAGTTTTATTTGTTGGAACAAAGCGTTCAGCGAGTGAGGCTGTTCGTGATGCAGCAATCAGCTGTAAAATGCCTTATGTTGATCATCGCTGGTTAGGCGGTATGTTGACAAACTTCCAGACCATCAAAAAATCAATTCTACGCCTAAAAGACATTGAGAAAATGGTAGAAGACGGTTCAATTGATCGCTTTAGCAAGAAAGAAGCACTAATGATGGATCGTGAGCGTATCAAGCTAGATAAGAGTCTTGGCGGAATCAAAGAGATGCGAGGCATCCCAGATGTTATGTTTGTCATTGATGTAGGCTATGAAAGTATTGCAGTCAAAGAAGCAAATAAACTAGGCATTCCTGTTGTTGGTATCGTTGATACAAATAACTCTTTAGAGGGTGTTGACTATGTTATTCCTGGTAATGATGATGCAATCCGTGCGATTCAGCTTTACACATCAGCGGTAGCAGACACAATTTCTGAAGGACATTTAGCAGCAGCGGCAAGCTCTGCGGCTACAGCTCAAGCAGCACCTACTGCACCAAAAGCAGAAGAAACAGCTCCTGCGGCGACTCCAGAAGCTGAGGAAGTAGCGCCAGCAGAAGAAAAGACAGAAGAAGCAAAAACTGAAGCGTAATTGATACGAGTTTTTTGCGCGAATAGCCCGTGTCATCTATCACGGGCTATTTTTATTAATAAACACAAAATTAAAAGGAGTAGTACGCAATGGCAATTACTGCTGCATTAGTAAAAGAACTTCGTGAACGCACCGGTGCGGGCATGATGGAATGTAAGAAAGCTCTCGTAGAAACTGATGGTGATATGGAGCTGGCAATTGAAAATATGCGTAAATCAGGCGCAGCAAAGGCAGATAAAAAGTCTGGTCGTACTGCGGCTGACGGTAAAGTTGTTATCGCATTGTCTGACGATGCAAAAGAAGCTGCAATTGTTGAAGTTAACTGTGAAACAGATTTTGTAGCAAAAGATGATAGCTTTGTTACGTTCTGTAATGATGTTGCACAAGCGGCATTGGCTAACAAGCCTGCAGATGTTGAGGAACTTTCAGCAACAGTATTGGCTGATGGTTCTACTGTTGAAGAAGCACGTGCTAATTTAGTAGCAAAAATTGGCGAGAATATGAAAGTACGTCGTGTGCAGCTACTTAGCTCTGATGAACCAATGGCATCGTACATGCATGGTGTGAAAATTGGTGTTGTTGTTGCACTCAAGGGTGGTGACGAGGCTCTAGGCAAAGATATTGCTATGCACGTTGCGGCAACAAATCCAATGTGTATTGCAGAAGGTGACGTTCCAGAAGAAACGCTAGCTAAAGAAAAAGAAATTCTTGTTGCTCAAGCAAAAGATAGCGGTAAGCCAGATAACATCATCGAGAAGATGATTGAAGGTCGTATCCGTAAATACTTAGCAGAAATTACCTTAGTGGGTCAGCCTTTTGTAAAAGATCCTGATCAAACGGTAGGGCAATTGCTTAAATCAGCAGGTGCAGACATCGTAAGCTTTACGCGTATTGAAGTCGGTGAAGGTATCGAGAAGAAGCAAGAAGATTTTGCAAGTGAAGTAATGGCACAAATTAACGGCTAATTATTTGTTGTTAAAATTTGTGAAGAAAAGGGGCTAATTAGCCCCTTTTTTATTGTTTAAAAATTTACCTGAATCCGTGACTTCACTACGGCACAGTGAATAAGCTATTGATTCATCACG
>JALVRY010000323.1 GCA_027024625.1 Thiotrichaceae bacterium | reverse complement strand
ATTATCGTCAGTGTTGATGTAGCCCAATCTAACTTGCCCTGAAATACCACTGGCATCTTCATTTTTTCCTTTTGCACATATTGACTGACTTAACGTACTTAAAACTAAAACGCTAACTAAAGAGAAAATCTTCATCTGAGTAAATCCTTCATTCCTAATATTTATACTGTGCGACTAACACAAGCATTGAGTCATATTTTTCAGGCACAAAAAGGCATACCAGTGATTAAATTATAATTACTAGTACAACCTTAGTATGCTATGAGTATTTAAGTATTATTAGCTGAGAGCAAAGCCGTTTCTATTTGCTTTCAAGAACTTGTTAGCAAATAACCCACTAAACAAACCAATAACAAGCCAATAGACGAGGTTTACACCTGCTGTTGCAATCAGAAATTGATGCTCTAATTGTGATAATGCAGAAACAGCAGAGGGGTCTTGATTTAAGAAACCGTGAGTTTCAGGGTGGGGTGCACCGATGATATGCGGTATAACAATTAATACCAGCCCCAGTAACTTTGACGCATTGGGTGCGAGATAAAGCACTGACAAGCCGATAATTGTCATCACGATTGTCATAGTCCACCAGATTTGTCGAGCGTGTAAATCTGCGGCAACCGTACCTGGAACTTCAGGTGGCAAGCCAATAATCGTCGCCAAATAAAAGGATAAATAGCCACCGATACCGATAATTAAGCCAGATCGCCATGTAATTTCTGGTTTACCAAACTTTAAGAAGATAAGAGCCATAAAGCTGGTGAGTAATAGGCTGTGTCCGAATGCGATTAAAATGTCCGCAAAAAAGGTGAAGCCAACTCGCTCTACACCATCTTTAGGTGACCATTCTTCACTTTCATGGTGATGTGCTGTGGCAGTATCGTGTGCGTGGTGATCATCTGCGGCTTCTTCAATTTCATACTTTTCTGCCGCATAAATAATCTTAGAGGTGGAAAATGCTTGCATTGTGCCTAATAGAACACCTGCAATCAGTGCGGTGAAAAATGCCGTGATAATGATATTTCTAAATAACATATTACACTGTCTCCTCAGGATTAATGACAGGGGAATGTCGCAGAGTGACGTGAGTCATGTGCTGCGTTATGTGCAATATCCATTTCATTGAAACCAACACCATAAAGTACAACAAGAGCGATTAAACTGGTTGCAATAATTTGTAAAGTGGCAGAAATACTTAAAGAAGTTTCGTTTACTAATTGAGTTGATGTGTTCATAAATAATTTCCTAGACACCCGCCGTGTCGAGTTAGGATTAATAAAAGCTAGTATCGGGCTACAACCGTTCCGGGGGGAGCACAGGATTTAATTAGCCTGTTTCCTAGCATGCTTAGGTAATCTAACAGACTAATATCCTGAATGGCAAATTAGCAAATAACATATATAGGCAAAGCCAAATACATGTCGCAATTGAGAATCATTCGCATCTTATATGGCGGAAAGTTTTTTGTCAAATAATATAAGATTTCGTTTGGTAGACTGCCCGACAAGCTAAGACATAGTAAGGAAAAGCTCCTAGCCCTCTAATGATTTGAGTAATATCTGGGAATTACGTTGATAGTTGTAAAGCTTCTTTTTCGCTTCAGGCAAATCATTTACTTTACCTTTGATAAAGCCTCTTTCTTGAAACCAGTCTGTGGTTTGTGTCGTTAGTACCAGTAGCTTTTTAATTGCAGATTGTTTTACTGAGTTTTCAACAAAATCTAGTAAAACATCCCCCTTTTGTTGCCCTCGATAATTATCATCGACAACTAAACATGCCAGTTCAGCCACGTCAGAGGATGCAATGGGGTAGAGTGCGGCACAAGCAATCACCTTTTGATCACGTTTAATGACAAAAAAGTTATCAATTTCTAGCTCAAGTTGTTCTCTTGAGCGTTTTATCAGTATCCCTTTCTCTTCCAAGGGGCGGATAAGTTCAAGAATACCCGCTATATCACTAACACTGGCTTGTTTTATTTCTTCATACTGCTCTGTGCTAATCAATGTGCCTGAACCATCTCGTGTATAAAGCTCTAGTAAAATCCCACCTTCATTCTTTGCATCAATCAAATGCACACGGGAAACACCTGAATTCAGTGCAGAGTCAATACGCTGAATCAATGGGTTAATTTTAGTATGAGTCTTTGCTTCTTTTAAGGTTAACTGGCGTGGCAAATCATCAGGCGTATCCAGTATAAAAATTAACTTGTCTGCAGACAGTTCATTGGCTGTTTTAGTTGCAACCTCTTCATAATGTAGATTATACGCTTTACCTGTTGGAGAAAGCCCAAGTGGAGAGAGTAAAACGATATTATGCTGATCTAACTGTTGCTCTATTTGTACTTTTGCTATTTTTCTAACTTGCCCTGTATATTGATAATCCACTCCATCATGAATTCCAATGGGCTTTGCTGTAATGAAATTGCCTGTAATGATACTTAAACCAGAATTGATGATTGGCGGGGTATTTAAAGCATAGCTGAGCATATTCTCAATATTTACTCGCACTCGCCCTACAATATTTTTGCTAACATCGAGTATTTCTAGCGTAGTAATACGCAGTGCTTTATGCATTGATGAAGGAATATTTTGTAGCTGAATTTGCTGATCTATTTGGCTACGTGTTCCATGCACTAGAACAATTTTTACACCGAGTGTTGATAAAATCGCAATATCATTGATAAGTTGTTTGAAGTGACTCGATTCAATAACGCGACTGCTAATCGCAATGATAAATGTTTTGCCTTTATGTGCTTGAATATAGGGTGCTGCGTCACGAAAAAACTGAATATGTGTGCAATTCTTTTCTATTGCCATTGGTGACATTCGCTAATAATGTTGGTCAATCAAATCGCAAAGACAATGAATTAAAATCAAGTGGACTTCTTGTATCCTCGCTGTGCTATCGCTTGGTACGCATAGCTCAATATCGCCTTCATGTAATTCTTGTCTTATTTTACCACCTTGCTTACCTGTCAATGCAATAACAGAAATATGCATTTGATGAGCCAACTTTATCGCTTTAATCACATTCTTAGAATTACCGCTAGTAGAAAAGGCTAATAAAATATCACCCGATTTCCCTAATGCTTCTACTTGTCGAGAGAAAATATTCTCATAAGCATAGTCATTAGCGATGGAGGTTAATGCGAAGGTATCAACCGTCAGAGCAATGGCAGGCAGTGCTTTACGTTCAGTTTCAAAACGATTGATTAGCTCAGATGAAAAGTGTTGGGCATCCCCCGCTGAACCGCCATTTCCACAACTCATGATTTTATTGCCAGAAATAAGGCAGTGCTGCATAAGCTCAGCAGCTTTTGCTATCTCTACGGCTAGCAGTTCTTTTGACTTTTCTTTAACTGCTATGCTGTCATCAAAATGTTTGGCGATTCTTTGTGCTGTATCCATATATTTTTCTCAAAACGCACGTTTAATCCAGTTAATTTGCATATCGCCTTCGATTGCAATCACGTCAAAACGTGCAGGATGTGTATTACCTGCTTTCTGTAAATAAATCATTGCTGTTTTGTGAATGCGTTGTTGTTTTTGATAACTAACACTGGATGCAGCACCACCATAATTTGCATTCTTACGATAACGTACTTCGATAAAGACCAGCACATCATCATCCATCATGATCAAATCAATTTCACCAAAACGCGAGTGATAGTTCTGCTCAACTAACTGCAAACCTTTAGATTTTAGATACTGACAGGCAAGCTCTTCTGCCACCTCCCCTTTTTTTAAATGTTCGGGGAACTTAGAACGCTTTAACAGCGAGCTTAGCGACTTCATAAACAGCAGTTACTCGCCGTAGGATGTCGTTAGTCCATTAACAAAAGTTGCAAGTGCAAGCTTTCTTTGCAAATAGCGGTTTCCACCGATTCGAATTGCTCCTGTTTTGCCCTGTAAAATCTGCCCTTGAGCCATTCTTCTCAAATTCTTTGCAATCATTAAAGAATCTGCTCCCATAGCAAATAAACGAGGATATTTTCCCGTACTTGCGGTAATTGCTCCTAGCTGAGATCCTTCAATGATGTATGGAATTTCCGTATAAACGATACCGTCTAAATCGATATTTTGCCCAGCATTGGGT
>JALVRY010000322.1 GCA_027024625.1 Thiotrichaceae bacterium | reverse complement strand
CACGAGTTGCTGTTTCGCGTGAATCTATGCGTATTTTTTCTAGATTTTCGCCCACCATGTCACGAATTACGCGTTGTACCAGTGGTAAATCAGAAAAGATAAGTGAGCCAGAATCTGTGACATCAACAGATTCTTTTACACAGTTCCACACTTTATTCAAGAATTTAATGTCCTGCGTTAAAATATCTTCAGAGACCCCTTCAGCGGCAGTGCGAAGGATGTAGCCATAGCGATGATTATTATCCACACGGTAACTTTCTACGATACTTTTTAGTCGCAAGCGTTCGTCATCATTAAGAATTTTGCTTGAGATGCCAATATTATCGCTGTCAGGCATTAGCACGATATAACGAGAAGGAATCGTTAAACTAGCAGTAATTCTCGCACCCTTTGTGCCAATCGGGTCTTTTATCACCTGAACCAATAAATCCATCCCTTCATGCAAAACATCGCTAATACATAATTCAGGACGTTCTTTATGCTCACTGTCTGTTCCTATCATCTTTGGCACAAGATCAGATACATGTAGAAAAGCGGCTTTCTCTAGTCCAATATCAACGAACGCAGCCTCCATACCCGGTAAAACGCGAGCGACACGCCCTTTGTAGATTTTGCCAACAATTCCTTTGTTACTTTCCCGTTCAATTTGTAGCTCATGCAAAATACCATTTTCTAATAAAGCAACACGGGTTTCTTGCGGCGTAATGTTGACGAGGAGTTCTGCACTCATATTATTTTCTCTTTTTAGTGTTGAGTTGATCAGAAAGGTGCTTTGATATTTATACTATTTAGTAGCAGCATGGTTTCCCGTAATGGCAAGCCCATTACCCCTGAATATGAACCTTCAAGTTTTTCAACAAAAACTGCACCAATGCCTTGAATCGCATAGGCGCCTGCTTTGTCTTGAGGTTCACCCGTATTCCAATAGTTTTCAATGTCTTGTTCACTGAGTTTAGCAAAGCGTACACGGCTCTTGCTTAATAGAATTGTTCTCTTATGTTTAGAACATATTGCTACAGCCGTAAATATATCATGCCAATTTGCAGACATTTTCAGCAACATTTCACGAGCATGGGAAAAATTGCTGGGTTTTACCAAGATTGTTGTGCCGATTAGGCCTAGCGTATCTGAACCCAATACAGGAAGTTTTCCATCTGTTTGCTGCCAAGCTGCCTCTGCTTTTTCCATAGCCAAGCGTTGGACTAGCTCAATGGCAGGCTCATTGGGTTTGGCTGATTCATCAATATCAACGGGGTGTACCTCACATTTCACACCAATTTGATGCAATAATTCAAGGCGGCGAGGAGAAGCAGACGCTAAAATAATCTGTGGCTTAATCATATTAACCTGCACGATGATAAGGATGATTGGCGGTGATACTCCATGCACGATATAACTGTTCAGAGAGTACAACCCTGACTAAAGGATGAGGAAATGTCAGTGATGATAAAGACCAAAGCTGGTCGGCCTTTTGTCTTATCTCATGAGTTAAACCTTCGGGGCCACCAACCAGCAAGGCAATATCACGCCCTGACATCATCCAGTTTTCTAAATTTTCTGCTAATTTTTCAGTAGACCAGCTTCGTCCTTTAATATCCAGTGCAACGATAGTGCAGTTGCTAGGAATAGCTTCGATGAGTTTATTTGCTTCTTTAATTTTGATTTTATTGAGATCACTGTTTTTGGTGCGTTTTTCAGCGGATATCTCCTTTAAGATAAGTTGGCACTCTCGCGGCATTCGATTGGCATATTCTTGATAACCTTGTGTTACCCAGTTTGGCATTTTCGTACCAATTGCGATGAGATGTATTTTCATTTTTACCGTCTTCTTGGGAGAGTTCAGCTAGAATACACAAATGACAGAGAAAACTGAATATCACATTACGATTGAAGAGAATGGAGTCACTGCGGTGGCTAAGCTTGCCGAAGCGACATCGTTATCACGACAAAAAATTAAACAATGTATGCAAAAAGGGGCAGTGTGGTTAACACAAGGCAAAACCACACGCCGATTGCGTCGAGCGAAAAAGAGCTTGTCTGTGGGGAGTGAGTTACATCTTTATTACAATCCGAATGTATTGGAAAAGAAACCGAAGGCTGCAACTCTAATTAGTGATGAAGGACTATACAGCGTTTGGAATAAGCCTTATGGCATGCTGTCACAAGGTTCTAAATGGGGAGATCATTGTACTGTGTACCGATGGGCTGAAACGCATTTAACACCAGAACGCCCTGCGTTTATTGTGCATCGCTTAGATCGTGCTGCAACAGGGTTGATATTACTGGCACACACAAAAAAAATGGCAACCCAGTTAACCCAGCTTTTTCAAAATCGACAAATTGAAAAACATTATCGCGTGTATGTTGAAGGTGAGTTTTTACAAAAACAAACGATTCAACAAGCAATAGAAGGAAAACCAGCAATTAGTCATATAAAACCCATTAACTTTATCCAAGAAAAAAATCAAAGCCTGTTAGATGTGCATATTGAAACAGGAAGAAAGCACCAAATACGTAAGCATTTATCTAGTATTGGCTATCCTGTAATAGGAGATCGGCTATATGGCAGTCAGCAACTTGAGCAAAATTTACAACTAATGTCGCACTCCTTAGAATTCAAATGCCCAATAAAGGGTGAAAAAATATGTTTTACTCTGGAGGAAAGTTGATGAAAATTAAGTCTTAGAATCAAATAAATTACTTAGAGGACTTTTCACTCCATCTGCTCCTTGTTTCAGTATATGTGTGTAAATTTCTGTCGTTTTTACATCTGAGTGTCCCAATTGTTGTTGAATTGTACGTATATCTGTTCCTGCTTGTAAAAGGTGTGTAGCAAAGGAATGGCGTAATGTATGTGAGCTTATCGTTTTAGTAATACCTGCTGATTGCCCTGCTTTTTTGATAACTTTATTTATCATAGACTCATCAATATGATGTCGACGTATATGTCCTGTTTGGTAATCGATACTTAAGCGAGCTGAAGGAAAAAGGTATTGCCAAATAAGTGATTTGTTCTCGTTACTGTATTTTCGTTCCAAAGCATTTGGTAGCCATACACCTGAGAATTTTTCATTCTTTTGATCCTTGCGTAGAAAAGATTCGACTTGCTTAATTTGCACTTCAATTAAAGGAAATAGTTCCACTGCCAGCGTTGTAAATCGATGTTTGAAACCCTTTCCATTCCAAACGCGTAGCTGTTTTAAATTCATATCAACGTCACCAACCCGAAGTCTTACGGCCTCCATTCGTCTTAAACCAGAACCATAGAGTAGGCCAAATAAAAGTTGGTATTGAAAAGGAATATGTTCAAATAATAATTTAACTTCTTGTTGGGTCAAAACAACTGGCAGCTTTGCCTGTCGTTTAACGCGTTTAAATGCACTGATATCTCCAAGTGGTTGCTCAAGAAACTTATTGTAGAGAAACATCAATGAATTCAATGCGATTGATTGCGTGCTAGCAGCAATATTTCTGTCGACAGATAAATGGGTTAGATAGCGTTCAACATCCTTTTTCGATAATTTGGATGGATGTTGCTTATCACAAAAGAGAATAAATGAGCGAATCCACATGATGTAAGTTGTAATAGTACGCTTGCTATAATATCTAGCCGTCATAAAATCGGAAACTTCATTAAGAAAAGGAGATTGATACATAGTTATAGTTTGGAACAGGTAAGGGAAAAATAAGTCTGTGGCTGATCTGAGGCTATTATGTGGGAATATTTTCCTACTTATTGGGTTTGATCGATAAGTGGTGGTATCATGGCGGTAGAGGGAATACTAAAGTTATGGTAGTTATATGAGATTACTAAAATTAAGTAGGATTCCCGATAATATTGTTTTGTGGGACGGTAGTCCCATAAAACATGCTGTTAGAATCCCAAATAACCGATTACCTGGGTATCTTTAATAAATTGTAAAAATAAATACCCACTCAGCTAATAGCTAAGCCTCTAAATTAATTGCTAAAACTCATAAATAGACCAATAAATAATATTCAGACACTGATTTAGGCTAAAGAGAATTTTACAAAATACCTACACCATGATTAGAGAAATTGCATGACACACATCCCTTACTGGTATACTCAGGCTATTTTTTAC
>JALVRY010000321.1 GCA_027024625.1 Thiotrichaceae bacterium | reverse complement strand
TTGTTAAGGCGACGACATCGTCACCCTAACAAGGATGTTCGACAGGCAAATCCTCCTACAGAATACGTCTATCCTTCGGATAGCCAATTATGCAGGAGAATTCGCCTCTCAACACCGCGTTATGTTACCAACCTACCCACAGAAAACGGACACTTTTTTTGTAGTAAACTAAACAAAAAGAGGTGTCAAAAATGGCAAAACACAAGACCAAATCCTACCCTGAATCCTTCAGGAAAGAAGCCGTAAGATTAGCCGATTTACCCGATAGAACAGCCATCAGTGTTGCAGAAGAACTCGGTATCCATTCGGGTCAAATATACAACTGGAGAAACCAGTTTAAACGTCTATCAGGCAAACAGTTCAATACACTTGATGGAGTTAAATATGCTAAAGATGATAGTGAAGAATTACGTGCATTAAAGAAAGAGAACAAACGGCTTAGAGAGGAGCGTGATTTTTTAAAAAAAGCGACGGTGTACTTCGCCAAGGACATCAAGTGAAGTACGCCGTAATCGAGTCCTACCAAGCCCAATTTACTATAACCATGATGTGCCGTTTGTTGGGTGTATCTCGCTCTGGTTTTTATGACTGGAAGAAACGAACACCTTCCTTACTAGAGCAGCGTAAAGCATGGGTAAGTACCGCGATAATGCAAACCTATGAGAAGTTTAAGAAACGCTACGGAGCTCCTCGTTTAGCCGTAGAACTATCTAAGAATGAAATACCTTGTAGTGTTAATTATGTAGCCAAGCTACTGAAAGAAAAGGGATTAAAAGCAAGAAACGGAAAGAGCTTTAAGTACTCACCCTCAGTAGAAGCCTCAAGCAATGTGGCTGATAATCTATTAAAGCGTCAATTCACAGTTGATGCTCCTAACCTTAAGTGGGTGTCAGATATTACCTACATAAAGGTTGGTAGAGTTTGGTTATATCTTGCCGTCGTTATGGATCTTTATTCACGTAAAATTATAGGCTGGGCACTGGACAATCACATGAAAGAATCCTTAATCATAGATGCCTTTGACATGGCTATATCACAGCGAAAGCTAAAAGAGGGTGCACTGATCCACTCTGACCGAGGAGTCCAGTATCGAGGCAATCAATACCAGCAGATACTGCTGGATAACAAGATACAATGTAGCATGAGCCGCAAAGGTAACTGTTGGGATAATGCAGCAATGGAAGCCTTCTTTGGAAGACTCAAGGTTGAGTTAGTCTATGCAGAGAATTATAAGACAGTTACTGAAGCTTATACGGGTATTTTTGAGTTTATTGAGCTATTCTATAACCCTGTAAGACGGCACTCAGCCTTAGGCTATATGAGTCCCAATGAATTTGAAGCAAAACCTAACTGATTAGGGTGTCCGTTTTTCGTGGGTAACATCACGATAATCAGAATTTAATTTATCAGTTTTTTCTAAATTTCATGCTCTCTTAAAGTTCGAGCATGAAATTGGTGCAAGTTCAAAGTCACTTGGAGCTTGACGCTGTTAGTTTTGTGCAAGCTTCAAAAGATAAAAAGCATGATCTAGCAGTAAATCGACATTCAGTGGAGCTTGATAGCTGTTAATCTTGTGGTAGTTCAAAAGATAAAAAGCACAATTTGGTGCTAAATCAATGTTCAGTGGAGCTTAATAGCTGTTAATTTCCTGCAAAATTCAAAAAATAAAAAAGCACAATCTGGTAGTAAATCAACATTCAGTGGAGCTTGAAAGCTGTTAAATCTGTGCTAGTTCAAAGCTTTAAATTGGTAGTAAATCAACATTATTTGGAGCTAAAGCTGTAAAATTTTACAAAGCCGAAACAGTGTTGAATAAAAAAGCACTTGATTAACGGTGTATTAATCAATTAAAGTGAATCTCATTGTATTTATTGTGATTAATGAGTTTACAATTGATTAAGGGGAAAACCAGCGTTGCCTTTAGTGGTTGTAAGTACATTATCGTAAAATTTGAGTGAAGTGGTAAAAAACACTTAAAAATCAAATGTTTCGCTAACAAGGCAACCCACATGAAAACCAACTCAATCAGCCCCTTGTGCTACAGTCGCTACGCTCCATTTTAGCACAAGCGTCTGCTTGAGTTGTTTTCATGTGGTTGGGGCGTTATGTGTATAGGTTAATGGTTTCGGGTAGCAATAGAAAAATCGTACCATTCTGAAAGAATGAATATTGCTCATTTTTAACTTCTGTCCTATTTGGTTTCATAGCCTGCACGTTGTCGCTAATATTTACATTTGTTGTTTATCAGTGTTTAGTGCCAGTTGTAAGGGGCTTTACCATCGTAGTTATGTTCACTTGTTCTGTTAGAGCTTTCTCACAAAGCTATACTGAAGAGGTACTTTGTAGAACATTCAGTTCAAAAATATTAATCCCACTTCGCACGTAGAACCATAAATTCGGCATTTTTAACAAGTGTGCAAACTTGAAAAAGTAGGGCAGAGTTCAGTAGAAAAAGTCTGAGTATTTTTAATACCTGAACCATCTTGGTGGTTTGCAAAATTACCTGCAAATAGTGAGTTGTCACAAAGCTGAAAGAGCAGATTTGAGTTGTTCAGTACGGTTCACTATTGATTAAATCTGAAAAATTGTGGAGCGTGTATGTCTACCACCGTAGTCAAATTAACTATCGTGCTAACCCACACATAACAAGTTCTTCGTTTCAACGTGCTCACTGCGAGCGTAATTTAAGGCTTGAGAATTCTAGTCGTTCTGTGTAGATTGTTAGCTTTGTAGGCGTTGGTCGCCCGCAAAACAAGAAGGCGTTATGTGTATAGGTTAATGGTTAGGGTAGCAGTAGAAAAATCGTACCATTCTGAAAGAATGAATAGCGTTTGTTTTCAACTTCTGTCTTATTTGGTTTCATAGCCAGTACGTTGTAGCTGATATTGTCATTCGTTGTTAATCAGTGTTTAGTGCCAGTTGTAAGGTGCTTTACTATCGCAGTTTTTTTACTTGTTCTGTTAAAGCTTTCTCACAAAGTAATAGTGAAGAGGTACTTTGTAGAACAATCAGTGCTAAAACTATTAATTCCACTTCGCCCGTAGAGCTTTAAATTCAGCATTCTTTCCAAGTGTGCAAAGCTGAAAGAGTAGGGCGGAGTTCAGTAGAAATAGCCTGAGTATTCTCAAAACTTAACCATCTTGGTGGTTTGCAAAATTACCTGCAAATAGCAAGTTGTTAAAAGACTGAAAGAGCAGATTTGAGTTGTTCAGTACGGTTTACCAATGTTGAAATCTGAAAAACTGTGGAGCGTGTATGTCTCCCATCGTAGTCAAATTAACTATCGTGCTAACCCACACATAACAAGTTCTTCGTTTCGACGTGCTAACTGCGAGCGTAATTTAAGGCTTGAGAATTCTAACCGTTTTGTATAGATTGTTAGCTTTGTAGGCGTTGGTCGCCCGCAAAACAAGAAGGCGTTATGTGTATAGGTTAATGGTTTCGGGTAGCAGTAGAAAAATCGTACCATTCTGAAAGAATGAATATTGTTCATTTTCAATTTCTGCCCTATATGGTTTCATAGCCTGTACGTTGTCGCTGATATTTTCATTCATTGTTAATCAGGGGTTAGTGCCAGTTGTAAGGGGCTTTACTATTGTGATTTTGTTCACTTGTTCTGTTAAAGCGTTCTCACAAAGCAATAGTGAAGAGGTACTTTGTAGAAGATTCAGTGCTAGAGAAATTAACTCCACTTCGCACGTAGAGTCTTAAATTCATCACCTTTTCCGAGTGTGCAAAGCTGAAAGAGTAGGGTAGAGCTTAGCTGTAGAAATCTGAGTCTTTCTAAACTGAATCATCTTGGTGGTTTGCAAAATCACCTGCAAATAGCAAATTGTTGCAAAGCTGAAAGAGCAGATCTGAGTTGTTCAGTTCGGTTCACTATTGCTGAAATCTGAAAAATCGTGGAGCGTGTATGTCTCCCATCGTAGTCAAATTAACTACCGTGCTAACCCACACATAACAAGTTCTTCGTTTCGACGTGCTCACTGCGAGCGTAATTTAAGGCTTGAGAATTCTAACCGTTTTGTATAGATTGTTAGCTTTGCAGGTGTTGGTCGCCCGCAAAACAAGAAGGCGTTAGCGATAATCAAGCACAAACTTTTTCGGATATTCAAAACTCCTGCATCAATATCAAAG
>JALVRY010000320.1 GCA_027024625.1 Thiotrichaceae bacterium | reverse complement strand
TAACACATAAAGTTAATGCACGAGGGTCAGCGTTGCCAATATCCTCCGATGCCATGCGAACGATGCGTCGGGCGATGTATAAAGGGTCACAGCCACCATCAATCATGCGACAAAACCAGTAAAGAGCCGCATCGGGATTAGAGCCGCGTACTGCTTTATGCAGTGCTGATATTTGTTCATAAAAAAGGTCGCCACCTTTATCAAATCGACGGACACCATCACTGGCGACTTCCTCAATAATGGCTTTGGTTATTTGATTATCTTCAGCTAAATCGGCAGACATTTCTAGCCAGTTCAAAGCTCGTCGAGCATCACCATCGGCAACTTTACTGAGTAATGCTAAAGCATCATCATTGATACTGATTTGCGAAGTGCCTAAGCCATTTTCAGCATCGCTCATGGCTTGCTGAATGACCTGCTTAATATCCTGCTCGGTTAATGAGCGTAAAACATAGGTACGAACACGAGAGAGCAGGGCGTTGTTTAATTCAAAAGAAGGGTTTTCGGTGGTTGCCCCTACGAAAAAAATTGTGCCGTCTTCAATATGCGGCAAAAAGGCATCTTGCTGAGCTTTATTAAAACGATGTACCTCATCCACAAATAGTACGGTGGCTCTTCCATCCAGCTCCTGATTTTTTCGACCAATTTCAACTGCTTGACGAATATCTTTAATCCCTGAAAGAACCGCAGAAATCGTAATAAAATGAGCACCACAATAATTAGCTAATAAGCGAGCGAGGGTAGTCTTACCTGTACCCGGTGGTCCCCAAAAAAGCATAGAATGCAAACGATCCTCCTCAATCGATTTTCGTAGAGGCTTGCCTTCTGCTAATAAATGCTGCTGACCGACATACTGTTCCAATGTCTGCGGACGAATGCGGTCGGCGAGTGGTTTGTAGTGTTGTTGTGTCAAGGTTTTGCTTATGGGGTGATTGTAGGCTGGTTTGTTAGGCGATTGATTTTTCAGTGTTTTTAGAGCAGGCGATCTATTTCTTCTGGATCTACATTTGGAACTTTTGACATGGCTTCCAAAAATGCTTTTTCATTTCCTTTTTTAGCTCTTTTCTCTAAATAATTTTCAGTCATTAAAGCAGACATTTTTTCTGCGACAGCCGATGCAATAAACTGATTGATTGAAATGCCCTCTTGTTTGGCTAAAAACTTAACTTCATTATGTAGAGAATTTGCCAGCCTTAAACTTAATGTACTCATAATAGACCTCTCTCTGCTAAAAATTCACGGGGAGTAACTGCCACGATTCCAAATTTTTCACATTCTTTAAAGTCTTTTTTATTGAATGTAATTATATATTTACTTTGTGATTTTACTGCTAACTCAAGTACTAAATCATCTTTTTGGCCTTTTAATATGGGTCTCCATAGATAATAGATTTTCTGTATTTTGGATTTTCTCAAAAAGTAATTAAGGATAGTTTCAATATCTTTTTCTGTGAGATTTTCAATCAATCCCTCTCTTTTTGCTACGGACTCATATTCAATGAATAGGGGAACAGAAATATTTGATAAAAACACATCATCTTTCAGTAACATCAATAGTTTATAGGATGCTCCTTTTTGGGACTTTAAAGCACCAATGATGACATTTGTATCTATTGTAATATTTACAGTGTCCATAATAGGTATTATATGTAATACCATTAAATATGTAAATATTGGTTCTTTGGGAGTTTTACTTGTTTTCCTTTGTACTCTCCGTGCCTTGCTCCGTGACCTCTGTGTTAAAACCTGAATTCACGTTGAAGTTATGAATCAGGACTATCTTTCTTCGAGAAAATTCTTCCAACATCTTCTTTGATGGAAAATTCGTAGTATTGAAATAATATCTGATTCTGGTAGGTAGATTAATGTGTAAGGTGTGCCAGAAATTACGAATTCGCGTGTTTTGTGTATTCGTCCTGCTTTGCCAAGTAGAGGGTGTTGAGAGAGTAAGTCAGCGGATTGTATAATTTTATTTGCAATTTTATTAGCTGCATCAGGATTATCTTGTCTGATATAGTCCCGTAGTTCGGTTAAGTCGATAATTGCATCTTCTTCCCACCTTACTTGCATATGGGTGCTTTCTCTTCATTACTTGTTCCCCATGTTTGTAGCCATTCTGAAACGGCTTCATGGCTTGCAAATTTTCCTTCCCCTTGCTGTACTTTGGAAAGTGTTTTTTCAATAGCCTTTACTTGCCATGCTTCATGTTTGACATACTGTTCTACTGCATGACCCATTAGCCAAGCTCTTGATCTATCTGTTATTTTTGATAAAACATCGAGATCTGAAAGTACATCTTCATTTAGACGGATTGAAACAGTCTGGCTCATATTGATTCCTTGTGGTTAACTGTATACAAGTAAATCATATCGGAATTTGGAGAAAAATTATAGTGGCAAGGTAGTTGGTTAAAAAAGTTAACTACAAATGGATATGGTCACAGATTAAAGCTTTACCTCACGTACATATCGCTCTTTGAAAAGAGCAAGGCCTTTGGGAGTTTTTTTCTCCTGTGTTCTCTGTGCCTTGCTCTGCGACCTCTGTGTTAAACCAGAATATCAGTTACTAATAAATCCAATCCCTTTAAATGCGCCATATTGCTTAAATTCAATTTCTCTTTGTAAGCCCTTATACAATGCTTTGGCCTCTAATGGTTTGCCAGAAAAGCGGTTTTGTCGGGCTACGGTTGCATAATCGCCAGGGGTTACGCCTTGTAATCCGCGTACTTTTTTCTGCCAATCTTCTAGCTCGTTTTCTGCTTCTTGGTAGTCCTTTAAAGTTTGCTTGAACAATGTCCAGCTTTGCTCTGGTTTGAGATAATCAAATTTAATTTTCAAATCAAAACGTCGCAAGGAGGCTTGGTCTAAAGTTTCCATTAAGTTTGTTGTACAAAAGAACAGTCCTTTGAATTGCTCCATTTGAGTGAGTAGCTCATTGACTTGAGTAACTTCCCATGATTCACGAGAGCGATTGCGATCACGCAGGAAGCTATCTGCCTCGTCTAGTAACAACAAAGCTTCTTCATCTTTAGCTTGGTCGAACATGCTGCTCAAGTTGCGTTCAGTCATGCCGATATAGGGGTCAAGCAAGTCAGATGCTCGTTTAATAAGCAAGGGCATATCTAGCTCTTTGGCTAGGTGACGTGCAAACTCACTTTTACCTGTGCCAGAAGGACCATACAAACAAAAGCGACCTTCAGACCTTTTATGTAGTGCTTTTTGGAGATTTTCTAAATTGTAATCTGGGTTTAATGCATCTACGCGGTAGGTAATCGGGCTGCTATGGCGGTTGGATAAGGTTTTATCGTAACCCATTGCATTTAGCGTATTGCCTAAAATGCGTTCCATATTGGCTTCTGTTTGAGCTTGATCTGTTTTACCTAATTCTTTAACGACTTTTACCGCTCGTGAGATTAGGGCAGGGGCTAAGCTCTCATTGATTGAGATTTGTTCAATCCATTTGTCACTGACGTTTAAGTCTACGGCGTATTTTTTAATGATATTAATTCGCGTGCTTTGTGGTGGAATTTTTAGCTCCATCACATAGTCAAAACGTCGAATAATGGCTTCATCAATATGACTAACTACGTTGGACACCCAAATTGTAGGCAAAGGGTTTACTTCTAATAAATGGTTATAAGAACCTTTTTTAGCATCTGTACTGGTACGAATACCAAAACGCTCCATGCTGCCATCGCGGATAAAGGCATCTTCGATTTCGTCGAATAAAATCATGGTTTCGGTTTTGCGTTTTAGTACCTGTTGGCAAAGGCGGTAAGAGTCCAGACGTGAGCGGTAGGTATCATCGTCATTATCACTTTCAGAACCTCCTGTTGTAACATCGTACAGGGTAAATCCTAGGTCAGTTGATAGTGTACGCACCATTTCAGTTTTACCTGTGCCTGGTGGTCCATAAATCAAAATATTGACACCTTTTTTACGTTGTTTCGTGGTGGAATTAAGGTAAGTCCGAAGCAGTGTATAGTCAGGCTGAATATGTTTGTAATCGCTGGGTTTTAACTTGGGCTTTTCACTTATTGAAAAGAACCGTGTTAGCGATTTCATGATATTAGGCTTGTCATCATCCAGAAGCACACCTGAAATATCATTCATTACATTGATTTGATAAATCAATTGCGTG
>JALVRY010000319.1 GCA_027024625.1 Thiotrichaceae bacterium | reverse complement strand
TCATGAAAAAGAATTTCCGCTTCCCAAATCAACAATTAATTAATGGTGTTACCTTTCTTATTGTTATTCTACTAGGGATTAATATTGCCACATCAGGTTTGGACTATGGCATGTTTGGCTTATTTATTTTTTTTATCTTAGCCCTTGCATTTGGTGTTATGTCAACAGCTCCTATTGGTGGCGCGGATATGCCAGTCGTTATTTCACTATATAATGCATTTACAGGCTTAGCTGTGGGTTTTGAGGGATATGTATTAGGTATTCCTGCAATGATGATCGCTGGTATTGTTGTTGGCTCTGCGGGTACATTACTCACACAACTTATGGCTAAGGCAATGAATCGTCCTATTTCAAATGTATTATTCAGTAACTTTGGTGAAAGCTCGGGTGAAGCTCAAGAAGTCACTGGAAGCATGAAAGAAATTGAGGCCTCTGATGCTGCTATCCAGATGGCTTTTGCCTCAAAAGTTATTATTATCCCAGGTTATGGCATGGCTGTGGCTCAAGCCCAACATAAAATATGGGAAATGACTAAGTTACTACAAGAACGTGGTGTTGAAGTAAAATTTGCTATACATCCTGTGGCTGGTCGTATGCCAGGACATATGAATGTGTTATTGGCTGAAGCTGGTGTACCTTACGATATTATCGCTGATCTTGATGAAATTAATGAAGAGTTTGCAACCGCTGATGTTGCCTTGGTGATTGGAGCAAATGATGTTGTGAACCCTGCTGCACGCACAGACGAAAATAGCCCTATTTACGGTATGCCCATTTTAAATGCAGACTATGCTAATAATGTTATTGTTATGAAGCGGGGTAAAGGTAAAGGTTTCTCCGGTATAGAAAATCACCTTTTCTTTGAAGATAATACACGTATGTTATACGGTGATGCTCAAGCGTCAGCGAGTAAGCTGGTTGCAACAATTAAAGAATTGTAAAGAGTAATTCATATATCACATAAAAAAGCCTAGATTTTTCTAGGCTTTTTTATGCTTATTAACAATTGATCGCTCTCATTATTACTGTCAACTAAAATTATCTTATTATTACTCTATTTAGATTATTATTAGTTTAACTTGTTGATTTTATTTGATTAATATTTATTAGATGATAATTCACCAATTAGAGGAAAAGCCTTTACTGGATAGCTTGTAGAAGGTTAATCATATTTACTCCACAGACTTATCCACAGGTTTTGTGCATAAGTCTAAAATTACTATAATTACAGATAGTTAAGAGGAGTTTATCGAAAGTCACTCCAAAATAGAGTGTAATAGGATTATAAATTTTATTTTTATAAGCAACTTCTAATTTACTATAAAAGATAACAATACATACATAATTCAATGATGAAACCACTTACTCAATCCTTTATTATGCGGTGGCTCACTTTACATGGACTGCAGACAGAAAAGATCAATATGAAATTAACATTTATTATCTTGGTTGTACTACTTCTTTCCTTTGGGTGTGCTAGCAGCAATGAGCCGATTACTGCGGCAAATGTTTCAGCATCCTCAAATACAACACAACCCAACAGAATAAGTAGTAATATTGAACCTGAAAAATACCTTGGTATGACAAATTTTCATAATGAAGTACGTCGAAAACATGGTGTTCCAGCACTTAAATGGTCACCACGTTTAGCGGTTCATGCTCAACAATGGGCAAATTATCTTGCGACTAGGAACGGATGTGTGATGCAGCATCGTCCATTGAGCGGAGAATTTAAGCGTATTTATGGAGAAAATATTTTCTGGGCAAGCCCACGTCGTTGGAGTGATGGGCGAGTTGAAATACAACCGATTTCCGCAGAAGATGTTGTATTTTCATGGGCAGATGAAGAGAAATTCTATAATTATGCAAATAATAGCTGCCAACGTGGTGAAATATGTGGACATTACACACAGCTAGTATGGAAAACATCAACAGAAGTTGGTTGTGGCATGAGAATCTGCCCAGATAAAGGTCAAATGTGGGTTTGCAGTTATAACCCACCGGGAAATTATATTAATGAACGCCCATATTAAAATATAAATTAAGAGTGGTTATGACTTTAATAATCAATACCTTAGCCTATTTCAGCACCTATGAAGTCACGGATTCAGGTGTAAGCTATTTATAAATAAAATCATCCTGTGGTCAACCAATTTTGAAGCCGCCAATCCAGCCTTCTTTTTTGTAATCAAAGATTAGCTCCTTGGCCGTCATCTTCCCTGCTTTGTCATTGGTTAATTCTGCTTTTTCGGGATGGTAATTTGCATAATAAACAGGGTCACATACATCTGATTGAACTACACGCAAGGCAATGGCTAATTTATCATTCACCTTAACGCTTTCATCATTATAGTTTTCATGAAAAAGCACTCGCTTTTGTACCATGCAAGAGAAATAAATCTGCATTTCAACCGTTAATTTCCCCTTCATTTTATCTAGTTTTTCCTTGGCTCGCTTGGTAAAACGAATTAACAATGGCTTATCCCTTATGCAACAGTCTTCTGAAAATTTGTAGGGGCTAAACAATCCATTTGCACCATCAAAGGTCAAAACAGGATTCATAGTTTTCTCCAATTATTACGGTGAATTTGATGAGGTAAGTACGATAGTTACCATGATTTGGATGTTTATAATCTATCAGCTGATGTATGGTTTTATAGCCTAAGAGGCTGTCTGAGAATAGTGACTCTAATACGTAAATTCTGAATTTAGCTAGATTTTCCTTGCTACGCCTCATATTCTCGGACAAGCTTTTAGAGATTTTGGTGATAAATTTAAAAAAGTAGCAGAGTGCGATACAGAAAGCTTTGATTTTGAAGAGGCTAGCTGCCCGTTTAGTGTTAGTTTTGAGAAGGTTTTTAAGCGGTTTCGGAAATAGTTTTTTTTAACACAGAGGTCACAGAGGGAGGCACGGAGACTATAGGTTTTTTCTGCTTGTGTGGCTTCACGGCAAATCCCTTATAATGGTATTACGAGGCAGAGTCTCATAACGAGTATAAAATCCCTCTTTATTTTCAATGATTCTTAAAGAGGGACTAGCTTAATTTAATTTATCAATTAAAGGTTTTCCATTCTACAATTGAAGATAATGTAATCGCATGTGATTCTAGGTCTTCCACCTCTAGCTGCTAGTACGACACCTTTGTGTGCAACTTTTGCAATGTGCTTCGCATTGCCCGCTTTTAACTCATAACCCTTTTTTTTCAATGCTCTAGTGACATGATTTACTACCTGTTTCACCGTCTCACCTTTTTTGATAGAAACGGACACTTTTTTCTCTGATGGAGCTGCATAAGATACAGATAAAACAGAAACGAAAAGGAAAAGGCTGGTAATTAAAGAAAGGATGATGTGTGTAATATTGCTTTTAGTCATGATTGTTCTCCAGTAGTAAATTTAGGTAGAGATAAGTACTCACCTCTTATCTTTAAAAGCGGAAACTATCCCAAGAAAGGCTCAAATAGTTTAAAAACATATTCTTATACCTTTCCATATTCTAAAAAATACAAGTTACTGCGTTGTTAGATCAGTCATTCACATGGTTGTGTTCTCAAAGCAATGTGTATAAGGATTGGAGGTTAACCCACTCGTTCACAAATTTATTTTACTCCCAATTTTTTTCATATCTGTAAAGTAGTTTTTGTTTTATACCTATGAAGCTAGGTCTCTTTGGAATTAATAACGAATATCTGGGTCGAAATAAACAAGTATTCAGTGTAGATTGGGTTTCTATTTAGACGAAGCTAATCTACAGCCCTTACCCCATTCTCAATGATAAAAAATATAATGAAATTGTCACTTGTCTTAACGCTACTTATTAGCATAACGGCCTGTTCTTCTGGCTATGCTGTAAAAAACCATTATTTGTCGGATCAAAATGAAATTAATCAAATTCAAATATTGAGCAGTAAAATACTTAAATTTCCTGCTTATAAACAATTGGATTTTTCAGGTTTATCCGATCTAGCGTGGGATGAAAAACAGCAGATCTTATATGCTTTAAGCGATAAAGGTATTCTATTCCATCTTAAATTAATGGTTAGTGATAATAAAATAGATACTGTTTCGGTGTTGTCTGCCTATCGTCTTAAAGATAAAAGTGGAAAGAATCTAGTTGGTGATAAAAGAGATTCAGAAGGG
>JALVRY010000318.1 GCA_027024625.1 Thiotrichaceae bacterium | reverse complement strand
ATTTAGTCGATACTTTAATCAGCGAATTTGATCAATCGCTTAGAACTATTTTTGCCAAAGCTCCAACGACTGAGCGTCCTAATCCTGCGACTGATGTTGAAACAATGGATGAGTTAAGCGAGGAAGAAGTTCAACTCTCTGCAAAGTTGATGCGAGTTAATCATGCGGGTGAAATCGCAGCTCAGGGCTTATATCGCGGACAAGCATTAACCGCTAAACGTGAGGACATCCGTGAGCAGATGGAACGCTCAGCGATGGAGGAAAATGATCACCTGAACTGGTGTGAGAATCGTTTGATTGAGTTGAATTCTCATAAGAGCTATTTGAGTCCGTTATGGTATTGGGGTTCATTTTCAATTGGTGCAACAGCGGGGCTTGCCGGTGATAAGTGGAGTCTAGGTTTTGTAAAAGAAACCGAAGATCAAGTAGTTCGTCATATTGACCAGCACATCACCCGCATTCCAGCAAAAGATTTACCAAGCATGATGATCTTACAACAGATGAAAGAAGATGAATTACATCATGCTGATGTTGCTGTACAAGCAGGTGCTGCAAGGCTGCCTTGGCTAATCCGTAAAGTGCTTATGCCAATCAATGCTAAAGTCATGACAACATTAGCTGCTCGTATATAGGCTGAGACCTTTGCACGAAAGATCTAACGAATAAAAAAGCCGATACGTTAATCTTGTATCGGCTTTTTTATTTCTTTTTTATTTCAAAGTAATTCAAAGTAAGAAACTAAATGCCTTAGCTCAGTCATCAATCCCTAATTCAGCATCAATATCTTTCTGTAATATTTCTTTACTTTCTGCAATAAAATCAGCCAGTGGCACCGTCTTTTCTAATCGTGTATCCATATAACTGAGTGTCTGATTATAAGATGGCATATCAGAAAATTCAGTATCCACTGAAAGCTCATCAACTGAATCCAGTATATGCGGTAACACAGAAAGGAAGCTAATGGCAATTGAAACACCGAGTGCTAACGGCATTGCTGCACGATAAATTGTGCGCATGAAGAAGAAAATCAGTACAAACGGCAAGACATACTGCCCGAAATTAATCAGCCAACTTTGCGGTGCATCAGATGATAATAGGTAATTAAAGAAATGCCCGATATGTAGCAAAATCTGCGGCAATAAAACCAGCAACGATACAGTAGACATGATCGATAAAAAATGCCATCGCTGCACTGCCACTCTACTAATTGCAGAGAAAAGGGATGTAATTAAAATAATGATTAATAAGAAAGGAAAACCCAAGGTAAAGTAGTAGAGTGCATCTTTCTGAAATGGTGTTTCCAACAACTGACCTAGGAAAATCACCAGCATTGTCAATGCTAACAATAAGGCACTCCATATTGGCTTACCTAAAACACAAAAGAAGTTATCACAGTCATGGCGATGTGTTTTTTCAATAGTCGTTGAAGGTGAAACCAGCCTGAGTTTGACATGCCCTAACACCAGCCGTGTCCCTAGTTTTATCTCTTCTGGTTGTTCACCCACTTTGTGGCCAGCAAGAAGTGTTCCATTTTCATTTGAAAGATTGTGGACAAAAAGGTTGCCGTACTCTGTTTTTTCTATCCGTATATGGTGAGCTGATACAGAACGATCTGATAAAATAATATCATTATCATAAGAACGACCGATGGTAACGGGAAATTTATCAATAACATGATATTGATTTAAGCCACGTGTCTGGACTTCTAGAATTATCCTTTCCATTTGAATTCTCCTAGCATTTTCTCAAAAAGCTGTAAGGCGATATTAAAATCTGTCCCCACCATGTCTAAGTTAAAAATAAAGCCTTTTGATTTATGCCCGACCATCGCCATCGTTATCAACACATCGCTAAGCCCCGTGTAATTGATGTAATCTCGGCGACATATCGTTGCTTTAAATTTTTGCTTATCAACGCTCACAAAACGTGTATTACATGCAAAATTTGTCACATCTTCTTTATCTGCATTGCTGTTCAATACACTGGAATTAAGGCTTTCATAACGCTTATAGAATCGAAGGGGATGTAGCTCTTGGCTTTCTATCCACTGATATTCATAGTCTAATGTACCGAGTTCTAAACCTGAATCGAGATAAATACTGCGCTCATTTGAACAACGTGTAAAAAAGGATCGAAACAAATCTTCTTTTTCGGCAGTTCGACTTGCATCCCAGCACCGAACGGATCGTGATAGCTCTGAAGGTACATCAAACTTACCTATTTTTTCATGGCTCCATTTTTCTGCCATCAAACGTGTAAGAAAAGATTTATTATCTTCTAGTAGTTGATCTGATATTAGGCGGAAGAAATTTTCTTCTGCTTGGAAATTACGAAGCTTCAAACGCCCTAAAATAGTGGATAAATGCTCAGCAGGCACAAGAAAACTGATTTCATTACCTGATGTCGCTACATTAATACCAACAACCTCTCCAGACTCATTTAAGGTGGGACCACCACTCATACCCGGGTTGAGACTGCCAGAAAAAAGAATATTCTTGTCTTCCGAATATTTCATTAATCCATTGTTTGTACCCTCTACAATGGAAAAACCAAGATCCATGGGATTACCCAATGAATATAAATTGGCTCCTTTGTTCGGGATACGTGTAATTCGTAGCGGTTTGCCAAGATTTTTTTGTGCCTTTACAGCAGCTAAATCATGAACAACATCTAAGTCTAATAATTCTAGGGAACCTGTTTCTCCTGATGTTGAAAAATATTCCAAATCATACGTTTCTGGTTCATTAACATAGCTACTAACAACATGGTAGTTCGTTGCCAAAATATCAGGGCGACCGACGATAAAACCAGAGCCAATAACAGATTTTTTACGCGTTTGTTTATTCAAAACACGTATTTGATAGACAGAGTTTTCAACATCTGAATAGATATTTACAGAATTATTTTCAGCTACCGCAACAATAGGCAATAACAAAAACAGCAATAATATACGGGTTAAAAGGTGAAACATTCCCTTGCATTCTCTTTTAGGTTATAGGTTTTTAGGATGATTCGTTCTAGACAGTTTTCTTATGATGCAGAGTGCTGGCAGTGTTCGAGACTTATGTTAAAACTACAACGGCTTCAATTATCGATAGACACATATCGAAAACACGCGTTCTTTTTAATACTTCTTTCAGCAAACTACACGAATGATACTTCATATTAGCGATTCATGATGTAGGCTATCATGTTCGCTGTTTATTGATCAATGAGAAAGTCTATTTATCGCCCATTTTATATGTTCTTTTACCATATCCGAGCTGCTTAGTAGCTTAGAATAGAGATTTTGAATAATTTGAGGGTTTTTAGTAGAGTTTTTTACTGTATTCCCCAAGGCGACGGCAATATTACGTTGCCAGCTATCATAACCTATACGACGTATTGCAGACCCTTCCATATTCTTTAGAAAAGTCTGCTCAGACCAATTGAATAGAGTCAACAGGTATGGCGCATCTAATTCATGCCTTGCACTAAAATCACTTATCTCACTGTAATTAGCAAATCGGTTCCACGGACAGACTAGCTGACAATCATCACAGCCGTAAATACGATTTCCGATAAGTGGTCTAAATTCAAGAGGTATTGGTGCTTTTGATTCAATCGTCAAATAAGAAATACAACGCCTCGGATCAAGCCGATAGGGTGCAACGATTGCTTTTGTTGGACAAATATCAATACAAGCACGACACTCTCCGCAATGGGGTGATACTGGTTCACTAGGAATCAGGGGTAAATCAGTGTAAATCTCCCCAAGAAAGAACCAAGAGCCTGCTTCTCGACTCAAAATATTTGTATGTTTACCTTGCCAGCCTAAACCTGCCTTTTCTGCAATGACTTTTTCCATAACAGGAGCACTATCAACAAACACACGATATGACATTGATTCTGCATATCTTTTGAGTTTCTCAGCAAATTTTTGTAAACGCTTTCGCATGAGCTTGTGATAATCACGCCCAAGAGCATAGCGTGAGATATACGCCAATTCAGGATGATTTAGCACCATTTCTGCATTTACCGTATTTGGTGGAAAATAATCCATTCGGACAGAAATAATACTCACGGTATTAGGTTCAAGCTCGGCGGGACGACTTCTCTTATTTCCATGGCGAGCCATCCACGCCATATCACCATGATGGCCTTTTT
>JALVRY010000317.1 GCA_027024625.1 Thiotrichaceae bacterium | reverse complement strand
GGGCACATCACCCCCGGAACTTGAATTAGAAGAAGGAACTTCATGGTCGTTTTCAGAATTTCGTCAACGATTATCCGTTATTGATGAATTACAAAAATTAATTCAGGATGTTGGGCCGCTTGTTGATCACCCATTTTGGGAAAGCACCTATATGTCTTTGTTACCCCAAGACAAACGACTAATTGTAGAATCTGCACTTAAGGCAGAAGAAGCTATTCATAGGGTAAAAGAATCAACAAATGTTGTAGCGAATTATTTAAGTGTTACACCGGCTGAAAAGATACAAGGGGCCAAGAATAGTTTACAGTTAACCCAGCAAATGGCTAAAGCGCCAACGTTGATGGGAATTGACACCCAATCAGAAGCATGGCTAAATTCTTATGAGACAATTCGGGAAGCACTGCGTACCGCTTCTCGCTTACATGAATTACACCAACAATATGATTCCATCCTCATCCCAGAAGCATGGGGCCAAGATATTCTTCTAATTCGCAAGGCGTACATGGCTTATGGTGATAAATGGTGGCGGTTGTTTTCAAGAGAATTTCGGTGGGCAAAACGAGAGTTAGCAGGTTTATGTCAATCGAAATTACCCAGAGAGATTCAAGAACAAAAAGAACTGATCGAGGCCATATTAGAAGCTCAACGATTACAACCCCTATTAGATGAACAAGAACCTCTTTTGGCACAATTATTTGGCGATCATTGGCATGGATTATCTACAGATTGGGCTTATACGGCTGCTGTTACCGATTGGCTCGTTTCTGTTCATAATGATGTGTTACACGGTCGTTCACCAATTAGTATGGTGATATACGTAACAGAAAACCCAGATCGAGAAAATCTGGAAAAGACTGCTCACATGCTTGAAGTGACTTTAAATGAGTACGAGGAAGCTGTTTCGAGTGTGATAACAGTTTGCAAGATCGATGAGAAAGCTCGTTGGGGAGATACAGGTATTCAAGCATTAACATTAACTGAACAACAAAAACTGTTTCGCCAATGGCAAAAAGAAGTTGGACGGTTACAAGAAATAATTACCTATAATCAACTTTGTCAACGCTTACACAAAGATACACTCACAAAAGTTATTGAAATAGCTAACAATTGGTCATATTCCAACAATTATTTGACAACATTAGTGGAACGATCCTGGTATGAAGCACTCATTGCAACTGCATTTCAAGAACGACCAATTTTGAATATGTTTAATAGTTCAACCCATGAACAAAAAATTTCTGACTTCTGCGAGTTAGACAGATACCAATTTGTACTTAACCGGCAACAATTGACACGGGCACATTGGGATGCACTCCCAAAATATATTGCCAGGGGGCAATTAGGCATTTTACGTCGTGAGTTTGCAAAGAAAAGACGCCATAAACCGATCAGAAAACTTATGAAAGAAGCCGGTAATGCTATTCAGGCAATGAAGCCTGTTTTCATGATGGGGCCAATGTCTATCGCTATGTATTTGCCTCCTGATATCCTTCATTTTGATTTAGTTGTATTCGATGAAGCAAGTCAAGTACGACCAGTACATGCTTTTGGTGCAATTTTACGTGGCACACAAGCCGTTGTTGTTGGTGACGGCAAACAACTTCCACCAACCAGTTTCTTTGCCAAGATGAATGAAGAAGATGAGGATGAAGAAAGCGTAACGGCCGATTTAGAAAGTATTCTCGGTCTCTTTGTCTCCCAAGAAGCTCCTCAACGTATGTTGCGATGGCATTATCGTAGCCGGCACGATTCGTTAATCAATGTGTCGAATTATGAGTTTTATGACAGCAAATTGATCGTTTTTCCTGGTCCAAATAGTAGTGGATATCGTGGGCTTTTTTATCACCATCTACCTCATGCACATTATGATAGAGGCAAAAGCCGTAGTAATCCTGTGGAAGCAAAACATGTAGCTCAGGCAGTTATTCATCACATTAGAACCAGGCCTGATTTAACGCTGGGAGTTGTCGCATTTAGCATGAGTCAAATGAGAGCTATTCAAGACCATGTTGAATATTTACGACGAAAAAATCCAGAATATGAACATTTCTTCCGTGATCACCCAGAAGAACCGTTCTTTATCAAAAATTTGGAAAATGTACAAGGTGATGAGCGAGATGTGATCTTTATAAGTATCGGTTATGGTCGTGATGCCAACGGCCACTTAACGATGAATTTTGGTCCCCTTAACAAAGCAGGTGGAGAAAGACGCCTGAATGTCATTATTACTCGTGCGAAACAACGGTGTGAAGTATTCACGAATTTAACACCTGACGATATTGATTTACACAAAACCAAAGCCCAAGGTGTAAAATCCTTAAAACAATTTTTAAAATACGCAAAAAGCAGACAGATGGATATACCCATTGTCACGGGACGAGAAGCAGATTCACCTTTCGAGGAATTTGTTGCTGAAGCTATTCGTAATTTAGGGTATGAAGTTGTACATCAAGTGGGGTCGGCTGGTTTCTTCATAGATTTAGCCGTCAAAGACCCTAAAAATCCCGGAAGATATTTATTGGGAGTAGAATGCGACGGCGCAACATATCATAGCGCCCGCTCGGCTCGAGACCGGGATCGACTAAGACAAGAAGTACTCGAAGGGTTAGGCTGGAAAATTCACCGCGTGTGGAGTACTGACTGGTTTCAAAACCCAACACGCCAAATAGAAAAAATAGTGCAAGCATTGGAAGTTGCAAAATTGGAAAGCAAGTTTCAAATTGATCCAACCTCTATTACGTTACCACCATTGCCTGATCCAATTGATGAACCACTCCCTATCGAGAGAGTTAAAGCAGAAACAGCGGAATTAAACTCGCCCACACATTACTATAAACAAGCAAAAACAGATATACCAAATTATTATAAATTGCATGAAATACCTTTAAGACAATACATCATCCAAGTTGTAGAAGTAGAAAGTCCAGTTCATCAAGAAGAAGTTATACGACGCATTATGGAAAGTGCCGGTGTGACACGATTGGGAAGTCGCATTTACAGAAACTTTGAATACGCAATAAAAAAGGCCGTACTATATGGGGATATTAGACGTAAAGAAGCCTTTTTGTGGCATAAAGAAATGGATACCGTTCCCTTCGTAAGAAATAGAGAAAAGTTGCCTGCTCAAGCACAAAAGTTGCAATGGATTGCACCAGAAGAAATTGAATTAGCAGTACAAACAGCAGTTGCTAGAGCTTTCGGACTACAAGAAGAAGAAATATATCGTGAAACATTAGCACTGTTTGGTTTTTCTCGCGTAACACCAAAACGAAAAGAAAGACTTCATCAAATAATTACCAATATGCTTAAACAAGGAATATTAATTCAAAACGGTGATTTTTTGATAGTAAATCGTGATTCAAATAACCAGCTATAATGCTCACACATGCTCTTAATCTATTCATCAAAAAGAAGTATGATGATGTTATGAATGAACCAGTAACAAACTATGATGAATTAAGTGATACCTTATATATCTCGTTCGATTCAGGAGCAAAAGGGACAGGTATTGAACTAAATGACCATATCCTGCTAAGAATAGATAAAAAGCGACGTAAGGCCGTCGGACTGACCTTTTTTGAATACTCTCTACTGGCGCAAAAAACGGAAATGGGATCCCGCAGCTTCCCTTTGTCTGGTCTGGTCGGTTTATCTGACGAAGCGCGGGAAATGATATTGCAAATTTTGCAGAGTAGCCCTGTCAATGAGTACCTGAAAATTTCCGCTTACACGCCATCCGCCACAGAAATCATCTCGATTACCACGCTGACATATCAAGAGGCGATTCCGGTTTAAGCTATGATGGAAAATGTGGCGGTTACAAACGATTTGTTGGCAGTGGGGCTGGAAAACGGCCGTACCATTTCCATCCCCATTAGCTGGTATCCCCGTCTGGCCCACGGCACGCTCGAAGAACGACAAAACTTCCAAATCAGCGGCACCGGTTACAGTATTCACTGGCCTGATTTGGACGAGGACATTGGCGTTGAGGGCTTGCTAACCGGTAAAAAATCAATGGAAAGTCGCACATCATTGGAAAAATGGCTGAAACAACGACAACAAGGTTGACTAAGCTGAAAAATTTGAACTGGATGAAAAATTAACGTTTTGCTTTAGGCTTGCAAAAAGTTTCGCAATTTGCTAAACTTTTGCC
>JALVRY010000316.1 GCA_027024625.1 Thiotrichaceae bacterium | reverse complement strand
TATTAGGGGTGTTTGTTTCAGGATGATTTTTTAGGGGAGTCTCTGCTTTTCTGAATAGCATTTCTACTTTGTCAGTTAGCCAGCCAAAACCTACAAGTGGATGCCAGTATTTTGGTTCACCTAGTAACAAATCGAGAACAATGATAATAGGGAGAAGTAAAAAGTAATTAATCTCCATGCTTGACCTGCTTTACAAGGATAAGAAAACAAGCGACAGCAATGGCAGATGCACCAAAGATCATCGACATCACCATAATTTGGTATCGCACTGCAATTAAAGGCGATACGCCCGATAGAATCTGTCCTGTCATCATACCGGGTAGAGATACGACACCGACAGCAAATAAGGAATTAGTGATGGGAATAAGGGCTGCCTGAAAGGCGGTATTGCGTGCTTCTAAGTAGCTCAGTCCACGTTGTATTTCGGCAAAAAAACGTTCAGCCGTAAGGCTGACGCTATTCATGGCATTAGAGAAAATCATACCCGCTAGAGGAATA
The DNA here is from genome assembly GCA_027024625.1 of Thiotrichaceae bacterium. Classification (GTDB taxonomy): domain Bacteria; phylum Pseudomonadota; class Gammaproteobacteria; order Thiotrichales; family Thiotrichaceae; genus S015-18. The sequence goes on along the minus strand of JALVRY010000316.1, from coordinate 3,661 downwards.
ATATAATGTGGGGCATACCAAGGCTCAATAGCTAATACGCCCTGTGTGACCAAAAGCAGAGTTGAGCCACCACCGATGGCTATCGAAAGTAGTGTAATTTTATAGAGATATTTCCGTTGTTTGTTGAGTGTGCGTAATGCAATCCAGCTAGATACCGCAATCATAATGGATAACATAATGACCACGATCCATGCACTATCAGATTCAAAAATATAGGTTAAAAAGTATCCGATGGTTAGTAGCTGAAGCAGCATCCGAGCAACGCCATAAATAGCGGTTTTATAGTTTTGTGCCCAAACAAACATAATGACAATGGCAATCAAAGCGGGAGTAAATGCAATTGCCAAACGCCATAGGGAAATTTCCTGAATCATGGTGCAAGGCGTTCTACTTTCCAGTCTTTCCCTTGGCGAGTATATTCGAAGCGATCATGTAGCCGATTTACCCGCCCTTGCCAAAACTCTATTTTTTCTGGAATTACTCGGTAGCCGCCCCAAAAATCCGGTAGTGGAATCTTTCCATGATGAAATTTTTGTTTCATCTTTGCCCATTGCATTTCTAAGGCTTGGCGTGTGCTTATCACAGAGCTTTGACGCGATACCCAAGCACCTATCTGACTGCCTTCGGGTCGAGAGGCAAAGTATTTGAGTGATTCAGCGGTAGATATTTTTTCTGCCTTGCCTGTAATTTCGATTTGCCGCTCTAAGCCAGTCCACGGAAATAAAAGTGCTACATTGGGGTTAGCTTCAATTTCCTTTGCCTTTTGGCTACTGTAGTTGGTAAAAAAGACAAAGCCTTGTTCATCAAAGGTTTTTAAGAGGACGACGCGAATAGATGGAACGCCACTGGCTGAAACAGTTGCTAGTGTCATTGCATTAGCGTCGATAATATCGGCTTTACAGGCTTGCTCAAACCAAAGCTCAAATTGCAGAAATGGGCTGGTTAGTAGGTCACTACGAGATAAACCAGTTTGTGTATATTCACGGCGATAATCTGAAATATCCATAGATTATTTAACCTCCACCAATGGCCTGTACGATTTCGATTTTATCGTTTTCTCTAATCTTATGCTCTGCAAATGTACTGCGAGGTACAAGCTCTTTGTTGATTTCAATAGCCAGACGTTTATTTTGCAATTCAAGCAATATCACAAGCTCAGCAACACTGCTGTTTTCAGGTATTTCTTTTGATTCTGAATTAATGGTAACGTGCATGGGGGTAACTTAATTGATAGATAAAAGCTGGAGTATAAATGAAAAGTCATTTTACGTTTGTGACTTTTATGGGATGTTTTCTAATCAATAGGCAGGCTAATAATAAAGCAAGCTCCACCTTCCTTGTTATTTTGGGCAATGATAGTGCCTGAGTGCTCTTCCACTATTTTCTTTACAATCGCTAGGCCTAAACCTGTACCCTTTGCTTTGTTGGTAACATAAGGTTCAAATAGCTGAGGTAGTAGCTCTTCTTCTATGCCTAAGCCGTTATCAACTATTTTTAATACAATATTTGAGCCGTTTAATTCAGTTCGTAAGCTAACAGAGCTATTACCATCTTCAGGCAAGGCTTCTAATGCATTTTTAACTAAGTTAACTAATAGTTGTCTAAAGCGGTTGGTATCCAGTGAAATTAGAGGTAACTCTGTTGTTTCTATTTTTAGTTCTGCATTTTTAGGATTAATACGGTAAAGCTCTCCAATCTCAATAACTAACTCGTTTAATTGAGCTTTTTGAAAGTTTAAGGCAGGAGCGCGTGCGTATTCACTAAAAGCATTAACCATGCCCTGCATATTATTAACCTGATTACTAATGGTAGAGGTCATCCGCTTAACAAATTTGGCAGAATCTTCGTCTAATATCGGGGTGAGTTTATGAGCTAATCGTTCTGCGGATAATTGAATGGGAGTGAGTGGATTCTTTATCTCATGGGCAAGACGACGGGCTACCTCACTCCATGCAGCATCGTGTTCCGCTTGAATAAGTTCAGTTACTTCATCAATAACAATAACGTAACCTTGGGGCTTGCTACCTTTTGAGGTTAAAACCGCTCCTTTGCAAATCAGTATTTGTTTCTGCCCGCTTTCTTCATTTAGGGTAATATCACATTGCCATTCTTTTGATTGTTGTTGCAAATGTGGTGAAATAGCATCAATCAGAGGCTTTAACTCGGTGGAGCTTTCATAAACCTCTTGGAAGGTTTTTCCGATATAAGCTTGTGTTGAGATTCTTAAAATTTGCTCTGATGCCGAATTGATTCGACGGATAACTAGGTTTTCATCCAGCGTGATTACGCTAGATGTAATGTGTTCCATTACAGCATTAAGGTAATCATGCTGCCGTTGTACCTGCTGTTGGCTAATTTCTCGCTCACGTCGAACATCGTATAAACGTGATGTCATGGTATTAAATGAACGTGCGAGTAGGCTAAAGTCGTCTCGATCAGAAACAGGAAGTTTTTTATTCAAGTCTCCTGATGCGACAGCCATTGTACCTTCGACCAATGTTCTTACAGGACGAGTTAAGCGACGAGAAAAAATAAAGGCAGCCCAAACAGAAAAGAGTACAGTAACAACTAATATAATAAGTAAAACAAATCGAAAGCTTTTTTTAATAAACTCACTTTGTCTATTGAATGATTTGTATTCTTTACGGGCAGCTTCTACGCTATTGGTTAGACTATCAACGTAGCGATTGGAAGGGATTAAAGCCGTTAATATAATTGAATTACTGGTTTCACTTCTTCCAACATTAACAGCGATACGAGAGAATGTTCGATCGTCAATCGGCTCTAATTGATAATAGGTATCTTGATAGCGTAAGGTATCAAATAAGGCTTGTGCAGGGGAGTGAGGGATGAGTTGATCACTGTCAGTTATGCTAACCGCGACTAATACTTTTTTCTCATCCAATAAAACCAGTTCTTGTGCTCTCAATAACTGTCGCTGTCTTTCTAAAAAAGAAGGTAGATGCCATTCCGCTTCATCAGGTATTCTACTCGCAATTTGCCTAAGTTGTATTAATCTCTGTTTTTGTCCTATTTTTAGTGATTGTTCACTTAGCTCTACTGAATCTTCTAAGGCTCTTTCAATATTGCTATTAAAGTAGCTATCAATACGATCACCAATAAAGCTGAGAGAAAAATACGTGACGATAATAACGGGAATCAGCGTCAGTATAATAAACCCCGTTAGCAAACGAATGGTAAAACGTGAACCTGCAGTTCTTGATCTTAATTGCCGTAGAGCAATGACTAAGTTCCAAAGAATAAGAATGGATAATAAAGAAATAAGTCCGATATAAAGGTAGGGTAGCCAAGGGTCAATGCTGTCAATTTTCTCAGGATGACGCATAGCGACATTCAGCATCCACAAGGCAATTGTGAGTAGAAAAAAGACGAGAATAAGGGGGAGAAGTCTGATTAGATTTCTTCTAGTGCGAGCTGTAAACATCAAGGAAGTGGCCACCTTACCCCTGACTTCTCTATTTTATATTTATTGACAAAGAGAGAGTGTATTTTCATTGGGAACTTGAAAGTATCCGGTTTTAAGGTGGCAAATATCTCAATATGATATTTGCCATTTTTTATTTTTTTAGGGAGCTTGGGTAAGCGATAAAGTTTTATTGTGCCAAGTTTACGCAGAGCGGCATTGAGGCTTTTAAAATTC
>JALVRY010000315.1 GCA_027024625.1 Thiotrichaceae bacterium | reverse complement strand
TTTTTTCCCAAGTGGTGTGGGCTGACGGATTTGTCGCATGTATTGTGTGATACGGAACATAAAAAGCCGCCTTGAAATTTAATAATTAAGGTCACGGGCTTTAGCCTGTAACGCCTCAAGCATATTTACACTCTCCTTCGTATTCTATTATCAATGCGATAAGTCAATATTGATGTGTATCATTTATCTGGTGATCATGAATCTGCAAATTTATTTTTTTGTACTAACTTTCCTAATGGTAAAAGGATTTTTCTGAGATTAATCAGAAGTTTTAAAGGAGGATAACAATGAAACACGTACTACTTTTTTCAACGCTATTATTATCTAGCTGTATTACCGCGACACCAAAGCCTGATACAAATCAAAATAACACATATCAACTCAATCGAATAACGGGAGATATTACGCTTAATGGTTTGATGATTTCAGAGGGAACAAGCCCCGTCCTAACAGGTTTATCTGAAAATTTAAAGAAGCCTGATAGCTGTGCTGTGGCTGCGGGGCAGTATTATCCATCATCCAAAAATGAGTTTGGCAGAGATGGCAACTTTATGACTAAGGTACACTTAGAACCTCAAATTTTGGATAAAGATGCGAAACCACAATGCAGTTCAAATATCACCATCAAAAAAGGTACGCCCTTTTATTTTCTGGCTGAGACGGGCGAAGGATGGTTTGATTTGTTATATGAGGGAAAGGTTAATTATTGCCTAGATAATCCAAATTTCCCCAGTTTTAAACAGCCGAAAGTTGATGAATGGTTTAAGGTTAATTGCTCTGATAGCAGTAAAAAAATCTGGGTACAAATGGATGATGCTTTGCTAAAGAAACCTAATATATGTAGGTTAGAAGCGGCCGCACCAGATTATGGAACAGGCTCTGAAGCTCCTACGATCAAGGGGAATTGTAAATAAAAAGCTAAGATGGCATTTGATTTCGTAGGAAGTGATACTACTTCAGCAATACTGCTGGATATTAGGGCATCACTTCTTAAATCGCATGCCTGTTTTCTTTAGTATGCGTGTACTGAATAAAATGTCATGACCTAAATCTGCATCACCCAATAGTCGTGCTATTTTTTTTACTTTGATTTTAACCTCATCACGATTCATCCCATGTACCATTGCGAATAAATTATACGGCCATTCTGGGAGTTTGCGAGGGCGGCGGTAGCAGTGGCTTATATAGTCGATAGCTCCTAGCATTTCGCCTAGCTGATCTATTCTATCATCAGGTACATTCCAAACAGACATGCCATTGGCGACATAGCCAAGTTTGTAGTGATTAGGGATGGCGGCGATGCGACGAATTCGCCCGTCCTTTAACATTTGTTTCATGCGGTCTTGTACCAAAGAAGCTTCTACGCCGAGTTGTTCAGCAATGCGATGGTAGGGCTGAGGGTCAAGCGGTAAACCTGCTTGTGTGGCTAGGACGATTTGGTGGTCTAGGTCGGCTGTATTCATTTTTGTAACAGATAATTAACCACAGATGCACACAGATTAACACAGATATTTTTAGGCTTTTATTTGTGTTTATCTGTGTGCATCTGTGGTTTTAATTTAGGAAAATTTATACTTTTAAGTATAAGCCTACGAAGTATTCTTTCTCTTTGGGCATGTCGTAAACAGGGTAGCCTGTTTGTTGTTCTATTTCTTTCAGTGTATCTAATTTAGCTTCGATGGTTTCGGTCGCTAGTACAAACCACATATTCATTTCATGGTCGCGTTGGTAATTATGTGCAACTTCGGTAAAGGCATTAACTTGTTCGGTGACTTTATCAAATTCTGTTTCTGGAATTTTCATGGCACAGAGTGATAAGGCTCCCCCCATGTTTTCAGCATGATATAGAGGTCCAAAGCGGGTTAATAGTCCATTCTCTCGCATGGTTTTGATGCGATCTATTAACTCTTGTTCGCTAATACTAAGTTCTTTTGCCGCATCGCGGTAAGGATAATCGCTAATCGGGAAACCGTATTGCAATTTGTTGATTATAGCTCTATCCGTGTCGTCCAGTAATTTTCTCATTCCAAAATACTATCATAATCTTACAAATTAGGATTAGGCGTACTTGCTATAGCTTGTTCCGCTATCTAACTGATTTTTAGCATAGCTGTAACAAGCACCCCGTTGTTTGAAACGACGTTTTGAGAATAAAATAGCTTTAGGTATATTTTCTAAACCTTGCTTTTGGACTAGCTCATCAATTGCATGTTCTACCGTTTCCTTATCTTTACCATGAATCATAGTAAATAAATTATAAGGCCAGTCGGGAAGATGGCGAGGGCGTTGGTAGCATAGTGTAATACAGTTGATTTGACTAAGTTGATTGCCCCACTGAGAGACTTGATCGTCAGGAAAATCCCATACCACCATTGCATTGGCTCGATACCCTAACTCACGATGTCTAACAATAACCCCCAAACGTCGAATCGTACCTGCACTGAGCATAATATCAATACGACGAATCACCTCTTGCTCACTAATATCAATTCGTTTAGCAATTTCAGCATAGGGTGTTTCAACCAGAGGCAAGCCAGACTGAATTTCTGCAATTAGTTGTTGCTGGATATGATCATCAGGCTGAATGCTATACCTAACCGTCGCTTTAGAAGAATAATGTTTATTAATTACATGCGAAGCATGCTCATGTTGCAAAGGCATTTGAAAGCCTAAGTCAATATGGTATTCCTCAACCAGTGGTAGGCACATAACAGCAATGCCAGTTTGTCTCTCCATATCTTGTATGGCGTGTGTTAGATGTTGTTTATCGGGAGCTGTAGCAACAAACCATAAGTTAAACTCATGCTCACGCTCATAATTATGATTGACTTCAGAATATTGATTGATTTGTTCTGCAACAGACTCCAGTTGATTAGCGGGCACTTTCATAGCGGCTAAAGTGCTAACACCAATCGTATTTGGTCTAAAAACAGGGCCAACTCGGGTAATGACACCATCTTTTTTAAGCTGTTTTAATCGGCTTAATACGGTTGCTGTATCTGTGTGATGTTGTTCTGCGATATATTTAAAGGGGTGATGGTGTAAAGGGAAATCACGTTGATAGTTGTTAATTAAGTCTGCTTCAAGTGATTTCATGACTATAATCCCGTTTTATGTGCTCTTGCCGTAAAGAAGATACCACTGGGCTTTGCGGCAGGTAGTGTTGCAAGCTTTTCCAATGTTTCTGTATCAAACACCTGTACCTCATCTTTATCACGAACAGAAATCCAAACTCTCTCACCTCTTGGCGTAAATTCCATATGGAGAGCACCTTTTCCCAGAGTCATGGTTTTAATGACTTCAAGTGACTCAGTGTCGATGACCTGAATGGTGTCATTATTTGGGAAGGCAAAATTTACCCATGCTTGGCGACCATCAGGTCGCGCAATAACAAAAACAGGCTGACCGTGTACTTTGATATGTTTTGTGACTGACCAATCTTTACGGTTAGCAACAAGCACCTCATGATGCCCAACCGCAGGGAAGAGAGCTTGTTCTCCTGCGATTGCCCAGCCTTCTAAATGTGGCATTTTATAAACGGGTAATTTTTCTTCGCCTTTACCGTAGTGATCTAGTATGCGGTTTACACCTTTTTCGGGATGCCATAAATCCACTTCTGCCATGCCATCCTCACCAAACAGACCAGCAATATAGTTGCGTCCGTCAGGTGTCATTAATCCGTCATAGGGTTGCAAACCGATGTTGGTAAATTTTTTGATCACAGGATTTTTAGGGTCATGCATATCTGCAATCCAAATTTCACCCGTATCATAAAGACTAAAGACAAAGCGTTGGCTTGGTGCATCTACCAACCCCACTGTTTTTGAAGCCTTTTCATCCGTCACTTTTGTAGCAGGAATATCAGCAACTAGACTAAGATCATCAGAAGAAAAAACCTTTACGCCACCAGGTACATAGTTTGAGACAGCAATTAATTTACCGTCTTGTGATATTGCACCACCGATGCTATTGCCGCCTTGAACGATACGTTTAACTAACTTGCCGCAAAGGACGTCAATTTTGCTCAAACCACCATCACGTCCAAAGATATAGGCATAGCGAGCATCACGAGAGTATACAGCCGAAGCATGAGACAAATCACCTAGACCATCGATCTTAAAGAGGGAGCTATTATCTGAGTGGTTGATCACCTGAATACTGCCC
>JALVRY010000314.1 GCA_027024625.1 Thiotrichaceae bacterium | reverse complement strand
TTAATATAACGATCATTTGGACCATGAATAGTTAGTTTAAACCCATCTGGAACACCTGCTTCTGCTAATAATTTTTTAGCGCCTGCTGGGTCATAAGCTTCAGGTTTTAAGTTTTCAGAAATACCAAAGAAACCATCGGGAAGTAACTGACCTGCTGTAATTGCAACACCTTCCATAACACGCTCTACAATCGCGTCTCTATTAATAGCTTTCGAAATAGCTAAACGTACTTTTTGATTCTTAAGAGGATTCTTTATTGCTCCTCCATCGTTTGCTTTCACAAAAGGAGAATCATCACGGAACTGGTCAATGTGTAAATAAATTACACGATTTGATACACCTTGTGATAACTGAATTTTGTCATTTTTCTTCAGCGTTTCAATATCAGCGGTAGGAACACCTGCGATAAAGTCTACATCCCCTGCAAGTAATGCAGCAATTCGTGAAGGACCAGACTTAATAGGCTTGAATATTACTTTATCCCACTTTTGCTTAGCCCCCCAATAATCGTCATTTCGAACAACAACAATCCTGTCACCAGGAACATATTCACTAAACTTGAATGGCCCCGTGCCAATAGCTGCCTTCCCAGAGTTATAATCTGGTGTAGTTGCACCTTTGCCATTCTCAGAAGAAATAATGTTAAAGGTAGATAAATCATTAGGCATTAATGGATAAGGTCTTTTTGTTTTTATATGTAAGGTAAAGTCATCAACTTTAATCACTTCTTTCCCTTTGATATAGCCCGCAAAACTTGCTGGGCTGTTAGGGACATTTGGAGCACGTTCCATAGTGAAGATCACATCATCAGCGGTAAATGGTGAACCATCGTGAAACTTAACACCTTTACGTAGCTTAAATTCCCATGTTGTATCATCAAGTGGCTTCCAGGACTCTGCTAAACCTGGAACTAACCTTTGTTTTTCATCTTTTAAAATAAGGCTATCGAAAATATGTGCAGAAAATGAATTATTAGGCGTTAAATTATGAAAGTGAGGATCAATTGAGGTCGGTTCTGATGACAACCCTATCGTTAAATCATCCGCAAATAACGGCACTGAAAACGATAGCGCCAAGGCTGTTAAGCCACAAGATAATATTCTTTTTACATACATTTTTTAATACTCCTTTCTCAATTATTTATATCATGAACACATAAATCGTTACTACTGTCATACAAAGCACGATCAATACTTGATTCAATATTTAGCTTAGTAGTTATTTTTGCATAGTCAAATAATTTATCTATGCATTTTCGATATACTATACTATTTTCTAATTAGGACAATTATCTAGAAGAGCGTTATTGATTTCATGAGCAAGAAAAAGCATTCATTAAGAGAATACGAATCACTTCGTGCCTTGATATTAACGGGGACGACGACAGCAGCCGCTAAAAAGCTAGGAACTTCTCAATCAGCTGTGAGTAGAGCAATAGCGCAGCTTGAGGAAAAAACAGGTGAAATACTCTTCGAACGAAAAGCAGGCCGAATGTTAGCGACTAGCAATGCCATGAAAATTAATCAGAGCCTTGAACCTCTGTTTGATTCACTATCAAAAATAGATCAACAGATTTGGCTGTCACCACAACAAGAAGAAGTGTTAAGAATTGGAACCACCCCAACTTTTGCACATCGGTTTATCCAAAAACTCATTCCTACTTTTCTTAGAGAGCACCCCAACTACCGCATAAGTTTCGAAATTTGCACCAGTAATATTTTACTTTCAGCAATTGCAGAACAACGATTAGATATTGGAATTACTGATACTCAAAACTATCATGCAGGTGTCGACATGACACCATTCTTAAGCTCTTATGCAATGTGCATCATCCCCGCTGATCATCGTTTAAGCCAGAAGAAAATTATCACGCCTATAGACCTAGCTGGTGAAAATTATATTGCCCTTATTCGAAGACTTTCATCTCGAAATATTATTGATCAAGTTTTTAGATCAGCTGGAGTAGAGCCACAAATAACAATCGAAACAGCAACATCAATCTCTGCAGCTATATTCGTACAAGAAGGGCTCGGAGTCACATTAATCAACCCCTTTCCTATTGCCAAAAGCTTAGACGACAGAGTAGTACTAAAACCATTTGAACCCAAAATTGAACATCATTCTTGTTTTGTTACTTCATCCGTCAAACCGCTTAATAGTGCAGGACGAAGTTTTCAAGAACACATCAAGAAACATTGCGATGATTTTCATTTTCGCAATTAATCACTAAAGGAACCTAATATGGCTTCACCCTCCATCCCGAATCACTACCCAATTGAACTCACAGCACCTGATATTTCAGCTTATGCCAAGGGGAATACGGGTACTCCTTACGTTATGTCCTTTAATGCAGATAATAACAAAAGTGGCCCCCACATCATGATCAGTGCTGTCGTACACGGCAACGAACTTTGTGGAGCAATCGCACTGGATTGGATGCTAAAAAATAATTTTCGTCCGTTAAAAGGTAAACTATCCTTAGTCTTTGCCAATGTTGCCGCTTTCCTTGAATTTAACCCCGATGACCCTTATGCATCTCGCTATGTTGATCAAGATTTTAATCGGGTATGGGCAACTGAATTGCTTGATTCAGACAAAAGCAGTGTAGAGTTAGAAAGAGCTCGTGAATTAAGGCCTCTTCTGGATACCGTTGATTTATTATTTGATATACATTCTATGCAATCAGCCTCACCTGCCATGTTGTTATCAGGTTCTCTACCTAAAGGTCGTGACTTTGCAAAAATCATCGAAATTCCAGAGCTAGTTGTTGCAGACAAAGGACATGCAGAAGGAATCAGAATGCGAGATTACAATGATTTCGCCAACTCTGCTAGCAACAAGCAATCCTTACTCATTGAATGTGGACAGCATTGGGAGGCTGCCTCAAGCGAACTAGCAATACAAACTAGTCTTAAGCTCCTACTCTCTCAAGGTGTTATCGACCATTCTTTTATGGAAAAATTAAAACAAGATACACCCAAACCACAAAAATTCATTGAAGTCACAGAAGCTATAACCATTCAAACGGATAAGTTCTCCTTTACAGAAACATTTGAAGGGGGTGAATGTATTGCAAAAAAAGGGACCATCATTGGACATGACGATGAAACACCCATAATCACCCCTTATGATAACTGTGTATTAATTATGCCAACAAGACGAACCTACAAGGGTCAAACAGCGGTGAGGCTAGGTAAATACATTGTTTAATAAAGAACTTTTATCTCCCTTTGTGTTCTTATCTAGCACTATGTTAAATTACCCGCCATAAATAACCTTTTGGAGCATGTGCGTGACCTCAGAAAATAGTAATAACACGCTGAATACCTACCCTATCGAACAACCATTTAAGTTTCCTTTATTAATTACAGCAGTACTTATTCTTATTCCTGCTTTAATCATTTATTGGTTCTTTGGGGATTCGAGTAGTTTCCCTCGTAGCCTAAAGTTATTTTTTGGCAACTCGATTTCTCCCATTATCCTATGGTTTCTTGTTGCTAGCTTTCTTCATTTAATGCTTAAGAAAAGAAAGCTGAAAAAGGAACGGAGTCAGAGTAATTTTTTAGCCAAAAACTTATTACCTCAATGTATTGAAGATACAACTAGTCAAATAAACGAAGACGAGTTTAACCAAAACTCCCTTATCAATAAGCTCCAGAGCACCTCTAGAAACAATAATTTTAATCGAAACAATCTGCTCTTATCGCGCCTTACTCTCTTTCTGAATCATCAAGATGACGATGTTGACGAAACGTTTGGCATTAAAGAGCGTGAGTACTTAAAAGGATCCTATTCCCTTTCACGGTTTATGATTTGGGCAATTCCAATCATGGGCTTTATCGGAACCGTTTGGGGTATCAGTAATGGTATCGCACATTTTTCTGATGCAATGACCAGCTCTAATTCAGTCACAGATGTTTCAGCAATGCTAAAAGATTTCACAAGACTTAGTGAAGTTGAAAAACGCGATCCTGAAGAATGGTTAGTTGAAGCAATAGACCGTTCTGGAATCATAGGCTTGTTATTTGAAATCAACGCAACTGCCAATGTTGCTACAAGTGGTCGATTTTCCATTAATGCTTTAGTGTCTGAAAATAAATACAAGAAATGGCGAACTGAAAAAAGTCAGTTATTCGGCCCTGTTTTTGGTGGTGCCGCATTAGAT
>JALVRY010000313.1 GCA_027024625.1 Thiotrichaceae bacterium | reverse complement strand
CCGATAATACGCCCTGGCATTGTGCGTTTAAATTTATCACGCGTAGCAAAAAATGCCGCGTGTGGCCCACCATAGCCCATTGGTATACCAAAACGCTGCGATGAACCAAGCACCACATCCGCTTCCATTTCACCCGGTGCTTTTAGCATGACCAGTGACATTAAATCTGCCGCGACACAAACTAAGGCATTCATTCCATGAGCTTGTTCAATGATGGGAGCTATATCAACAACTTCTCCCGTCGAACTTGGGTACTGCAGTAATACACCAAACACATCATGCTCAGCCAAGTCTGTGACGGGGTTACCCACTATTAACTCAAAACCATAGTAATAAGCACGTGTTTGAAGCACATCTAATGTCTGAGGATGAACGCCCTCTGCGACAAAAAACTTATTGGACTTTACTTTACGGTTAGAACGCTTACACAGTGCCATTGCTTCAGCCGCTGCTGTTGCTTCATCCAATAAAGAAGCATTAGCGATGTCCATGCCCGTTAGATCAATAATCATCTGCTGATAATTAAGCAAAGCCTCTAAACGACCTTGTGATATTTCTGGCTGGTACGGTGTATAAGCCGTGTACCAACCTGGATTTTCTAATACATTACGCAGTATTACAGGAGGCACGATGGTATCGTAGTAGCCCATTCCAATATAAGATTTATTCACCTTATTTTGCTTAGCCAAGGCTTTTAGATATGACAAAGTCTCTGTTTCAGTACAACTTTCACCTATTTGTAAATCATTTTTCTGTCGAATACTGGCGGGTACAGTATCATCGATCAAAGCATCCAATGATTGTATGTTCATTGTTTCTAACATACTTGTGATGTCTGCATCACTCGGACCAATGTGACGATCAATAAAATCATCATGTTGTTCTAGGGCATATAGGCTAGTCATTCGGGGTATACCAATAATAAAAATAGTTTTTTCTAATAAAAAAAGCCAAGGAGCAGGCTACCTTGGCTTTACTAACAATTTCTTATGTCGTACTAATCTTCACATTCATCCGCATAAGCTTCTGCATCAAGCAATGCCGCTATGTCATCAGCAGAATCTACCTTCAACATAAAGATCCAACCATCACCGTATGCATCTGAGTTGATTAGCTCAGGAGCATCGTCAAGATCATTATTAACTTCAATCACTGTACCTGCAACAGGACAATAGCCATCGGATGCCGCCTTTACAGACTCAATAACCATACAAGAGTCTTCTGCACCATAAATTGCATCCAATTCTGGTAATTCTACATAAACCAAATCACCCAATAATTCCTGTGCATGGTCTGTAATGCCAACGGTAATTGTGCCATCACCATTATCACGTACCCATTCGTGGGTTTTTGTATATTTTAAATCTTCTGGGATATTACTCATTTTTTTGCTCTCTTAACTTAACGGTCTTTATTTACCACGGGGATTATTATAGGCAAGATTTGCCATTTCTCACAAACTGGGGTTTTACCACTTTAGCAGGTAAACGCTTATTACGAATTTCAACTTCACACATTCTACCAATATCAGCAGGCACACGAGCCATTGCAATAGCAAGATTTAACGAAGGTGAAAATGTACCACTGGTTATTTCACCTTCTCCGTTATCTGTAATAACCTTTTGATGACTACGCAATACGCCGCGCCCTTCAAGTACAAGCCCAACAAACTTCTGCTTAACACCTGCCGCTTTTTCTGATTCCAGTGCAGCACGGCCGATAAAGTCACGCTCTTCTGGCTGCCATGCGATTGTCCAATTCAAACCTGAAACTAAAGGAGAGAGTGTTTCATCCATATCTGTACCATAGAGATTCATTCCTGCTTCTAATCGCAGTGTATCTCTTGCACCTAAGCCAATGGGCTTTACTCCAGTCTCTAACAATGCATCCCATAATGACGCAACTGCATCATTATGTACCATAATCTCAAAGCCATCCTCACCCGTATAGCCTGTTCTTGCAATAAAATAATCACCAACATCTGCACCTGTAAAAATCGGCAATGCTTTCGCTTGTTCTGCTTGGTCATCATTTAATACCGCACAAACTTTTTCACGAGCATTAGGGCCTTGTACTGCAATCATCGACAAGTCATCACGCTCGGTCAGTGTTGCTGAAAAATCAGCAAGCTGTTTTTGCATCCATGCTATATCTTTTTCACGCGTTCCTGCATTGACAACGATACGGTAGAAATCATCCGCCAAGTAATAGACGATAAGATCATCAATCACCTTGCCATCTTCATTCAACATGCAACTATAAAGTGCTTTACCTTGTGTTTTTAATTTATCGACATCATTGGCCAATAGTTTTTGTAGAAAGGCTTTGGAATCATCACCTTTAAGATCAAGAATCACCATATGCGATACATCAAACATACCTGCATCTTCTCTCACTTGATTATGCTCTTTTAATTGTGAACCGTAATGTATCGGCATTTCCCAGCCTGCAAAATCCACTATTTTTGCATCTGACTCTAGGTGCTTCTCGTATAATGCTGTACGTTTTGTCATTGAATATCCTCCAAAATCTCAGGTGTCCGTTCTCCACACCACATACTTGAGATGCACAAAACGCAAAAAGGCGGCAAAGGGTTTTATCCCTATGCCGCCCCTCTGTCCTGAAACCTGAGAGATTCCTTAATGGTAGACCACTAAGTTCTATCCTTCGGTGAGTGCAATTGCACTGCTCTCCAGAGTCAGTTGCTTTAAGGAAACTCTGATCAAGTCATGAGTCGTTTTCCTGAGGTTAAAATCTGCCCATTTTTCGCTATAAAATCTCCCAATAGAATAACTATTACTCGATTTTCTATCAAAAAATGAACAAATTTTTCCTCTCAGGAAATTCAACTCGACTTAATCAGAGTTTCCTTAACAAGCCACCTTGCAGTCCATGTACCTGAGCGTTTCCGAGCGGGTTTCGCCTTCGGTGGTTAGCAATTAACTAACTCTCTCCTGCAAGGAGATTTACTGAAAGCGTGACACTATACTTGACTACTTCAGTCAAGAAAAGAAAAAGCCTCACAACGATCAAACAATATGCTCAAACAACAAGACTCTCCCTGATTCAAAACAGTTAATTTCCCACCGAAACATTTCGACCGTGGTCTAGATAATCTTGTAACTGCTTGATACGAAGTTCTGTTAAATGCGTTAAAGCACCATGGTATAGCATAGGATATATTGACCCCCAACATACCCGCATATTATCACCTTCATCACAAGCAAACATTGCATCAACTTCTGCATCACGGAACTTAAGCCACTGTCGTTGAGCGTTACGAATTTTTTTAATGTAGCTTTTATTTCCCTTTCCTTTTTTCATTAGCTGTTGCCAGACATCATTCAGCTTTTTATCCGCTTTTTTGTAATCATCTCTTGCACAAAATTTCATCTCTAATTGTGTTCCACTCGGATTACATTTTGGCTGATTATCATCTGCAAAGCTATTAGCACCTAACATGGTACACAAACTAATTATTAACACCCACTTATTCATACTTTTCCCTTTTTTAATTATGCACTCCTACTTAGTAGCTAACACTGCTCTTCATAGGCAATCAATGCCTCCTCACATATCTGAGCTGATTCTTCAACTGGATAACTCTCTTTTAATCTATTGCAGATAGCTTCTTTGGTTTTATCAACACCAATTTTTTCACGAATACTCTGCATTTTATCGATTACACTTTTAAAACGACAGGTTCGCTTAGGGTCAATGCTAAGGACTTTGTCATAGTTATTAAATGCTTTTTCGTATTTCCCAAGCTGCTTATATTTATCCGCAATAGCGGTGTAAAATAATTTATCATAAATTAGTTGTTTGCCCGGTTCTACTTGACGCGCCTTCTGACAAGCATTTAGCTCCAAAGATCGTTCTAAGTCTTTATCTTCCACATACATTTGTGCAACGCAGAGGCTATGCCACATCCAACCTGCACTTTCTTTTATCTCTGTTGCTCTTTGCAATGCAACAACGCCCTCTATTGCATTAAAATTTTCCTTATTGTCCAAATCTGATAACAAAATACCTAAATTTGCCCAAGCATATGGATTATCACAATTAGCATTGATCGCTTGTTTATATAAGTCTGTTGCTTGCTTGTAATTACCCTTATTGTATTCATCACTTGCTTCACCTTCATGTTGATTAGACACGCTAGCATCAAACTCCTTTTGTGTAAGACAGTCTTTTCTTAACTTTATCAGTTCAGAATGCCTCAAACGCTCATCAATTTTCATTTGATTTATAGAAACCGGTTTATTTTGTTTTATTGAAAATCCACCTCCCATATTTTTTTGTGTAATTTCATGCTGCATTATCTGTTGAACTTGCTCTGCTAGGCTGGGGCTTTGTTTTTTCGTATTAGGTGATAAGCTCACCGCTTTTATTAATTTCTCAGAAGCATCTGATAATTTACTTGATAATAAATTAATAACAAACCGCTTCATTCCGGAAGCAGTTTGCAGTGTTTTCTTCTGTTGCTCTATATCACTTTCTAATGCTTGTATATCACTTGTCCCATCATGTTCTATATAGCGTTTACAATATTCAGATAGTTCCGAATATTCTTTATTTTCAAAGCGAGGAGAAAACTCTTCTTTTTTACCAGACAGGCAGTAGTAATACAGCTGATATTTTTCTGAGGTAAGTTGCAAGATACTTTTACTTGCTTTTTTAGACATACTTTCAATTGTTTTTATATTCAAAGATGCACCACCCTCATCAGGCAGAGGCTCATGGGCTGTTAATATTTTGCCATTAATTTCTACTTGTAAATAAAGGTTGCCACTATCTTCGTATATTGAACCTGTAATAGTCTGCCGGCCGAATAATACAGAGATAAAATCAACGATATCATTAATGGTAACCGCCGTTCCCGGTAGCTTGATATTAACCCCATTGAAGAAATTAGTATCATTGGATATTTTAAAGTTACTACTTGCCCCACTGTCAAACGCTGTCCCTTCTGCATCAGTAGTGAGTATTCCATCAACCTTGCTTCGTTCTTTTGCTAAATCCTGCTTAATAAGATTTGCAACAATACTACCTGCCGCCTTATGCTTTTGTTGCATAGCTTCTGACACAGAAAAGGGTTTAACCGAAATTTTCTCATGATCTCTAATCGCCTGATAAATAATCATCAACACAACACCAAACAAAGCTATCCCCATAAATATTTTCAGAATAGCAAATATACCTTCTGACACATTTCCACTCGCTTTAATAGCCTTTATGACATTGCTGATACTTTTAGTTAAGATGCCATATAACCAAATTATTATGTTCATAGCTGATGTCATGCGGTTCGACTCTCCTGTATTAGTTGTATAATTATAGGAGGCTTATAGGAGCTTGTCCGAGAATAGTGAACCTACTGCGGGAAAGCTAAATTTGGCAAGATTTCCCCCGCTACAGCTCATATTCACAGAGACAGTTTTGATATTCGGAAACAAACCTAAATATGAAGAAAAAACAGTTCCAATTCCCCTGCGATAATGACGCGTGTAGCCACCTTGCTAAAGTCTTATCAACTTATGTTTATGCTGCTTTTCCTATCGGTGGTTCTGAGTGCGCCCAAGCAACAAGAGAATCATTATTGGATATGGCAAAGCGGTTAGCTGATTGCAAAACAGATAAATTTGGGATTAACGCACGGCAACGCCCTATGTTAAAAAGTGCGATTAATTGGTATTTTTCAGAAGTCGAAACAGATGAGGCTCGACAAAACAGCCTGCTTGAAGCATTAATGAGGAGGTAAAGGAACGATAGACTTACTGCCTACCGTCCCTAAAATAGCATTACATTTTATATCTAAAATAATCTAGTCCTTCATTCGGGAAGAAATCCTCAATGACTGAATCAGGTTTCAGAATAGCGGGATCATTCTCACCATAGAACTGAACACCAATCACTCCCTGCGGATTTGCAAGTAAATTTCTTGGTATTTTATACATGGCATAAGTTCCTGATCGTGGTGTATAGATCGCATTCTCCACTTCGCCAATAAACTGCCATTGGCTATCCCAATCACTTGAGTTGCCACCAATATATTTATACAGTTCATTTCCTTGCAAGGTATAGTCTGCACCTAGCTCATTGATTTCATTATATCCTGTGGCGGGATTATTATCGGTATCAAGGTAGACTTCCCAACGCCACATTTCATCACGGTTAAAACTCGCTCTACCGCTGTTGGTATATTTGATATATAAATCATTGTCGTCATGTGCAAACTTGGCAGAATACCAGTCTACATATTGCTGTTTACCTTGCTTACCATATACATCTTTAGGATCAATACCAAATGATTTATAGGGTGCCCAATCACTCAACCGCTTCCTTTGGATATCAATAGGCTTCGTCATGGGATTTGACACAATATTTATGTTTGGCGGTAAATCATCTCCTAATTTATATTGAAAAAATCCAATATCTGCACTGGGATAGTAATCAAATGCTGGGTAGAATTTTTTCCCTTTTTCAGCATAGCTTGTATTATTTCCGTAGAAGGTAATATTAATTTTACTAGGATTACCGATGGACTCTATAGGTATCGCTAGTTCCGCTATTTTCCCTTTTTTATCACTGTCTAATTTTTGATAGAAACTCCACTTCCAATCTTTACCTGTGCCTTTATAAATGTAGAGATTACCACCTTGCACCACATACTCCGCACCAAGTTTGCTACTAAACTGATACCCCGTTTTTGCATCTTGATCGGTATCAATATAAGTTTCCCATAACCACCATTTGCTGTTATCAATATCTGTCATATTTTCATAAGACATAAACAAGGTATCTTCTGTATGAGCTAACTGTGCATATGTCCAATCTACACGATAATTTGCAGGTGTAATTTTGGCAGGGAAAGGATCACGTGGAAATGGCGTAACACCAGACCAATCCGCAAGGTCACCATCAAGCTTGATTGCATTTTTATCGACAGGATTAGAGATAAGCTCTGCACTATCCTTTTCAGAAACAGTGATATTAATCGTTGCGATATTACTATCTAACTTTCCATCATTAGCCTTGTAAGTAAAACTATCTGCCCCCACATAACCTGCATTAGGGCGATAAATATAAGCATTCTCCACTGCACCATCGAGTTCAGCATATAGCTCTAATGTACCGTGTTTAGGTTGAGCAACAACGCTGTAATGCAAGGCATCGCCATCAACATCACTGGCATCATAACTATACGGCTGTGGTGTATCTTGCTTTACTTTAAGCAAAATATCTTTAGCAACGGGTGCATGGTTAATTGGCGTAGATCCACCATCTAATTTATATTGGAAATACGCTTTATCGGCTTCAGGATAAAAATCAACCGATTCATTATTGCCTGTGTAACTAACATTATTTCCAAAGAAAGCCACATTGATTTGCATTGGCTGACCAATCAATTGTCTCGGGATAGCAATCTCAGCAATTTTTGCTTTCAGCTTGCTGGATAAGCTTTTTACAAACGTCCACTTCCAATCTGAGCCACTCCCCGCATAGCGATATAAAGAAGAGCCTTGAATGACGAACTCTGCACCCAACTTAGCATTGAATTGATAACCCGTTGCTACATTACTATCAGTATCCAAATAGACTTCCCATAGCCATGTTTTAGATTGATCAATAGCAGCGTAGTTTTCATAAGCTAAATACAAGTTATCTGCATTATGGGCAAACTGGGCTTTGATCCAATCGATACGTGCTTTGCTTGCTGTTATATCATGTGCATCCACAGGGAAAGCCGTTACACCAGACCAATCATCTAAGTTTCCATCAATATTTATTGTTGTGACAGGGTTGGAAATAACACCACCTGATTCCTTTTTGCTAACCGTAATCGAGATGGTTGCCACGTTGCTGTCCAGTTTTCCATCATTAGCTTTGTAGGTAAAACTATCTATTCCTACATAACCAGCATTTGGACGATAAGAATAACTAAAGACGGGTGCAGCATCACCGCTTGCCTGAGCAAAAGCTTCTAATACGCCATGTTTCGGCTCTGTAACAATACTATAACTTAGTACATCACCATCCACATCAGTCGCTTTATAGCTGTATGCTTGTTGTGTGTCTTGCTTCACTTCAAGTGTTATATTTTCTGCAACAGGTGCGTGGTTAGTTGGCGTAGATCCACCATCTAATTTATATTGGAAATACGCTTTATCGGCTTCAGGATAAAAATCAACCGATTCATTATTGCCTGTGTAGCTAACATTATTTCCAAAGAAAGCCACGTTGATTTGTGTTGGCTGACCAATCAATTGCCTTGGGATAGCAATCTCAGCAATCTTTGCTTTTACCTTGCTGGATAAGCTTTTTACAAATGTCCACTTCCAATCTGATCCTGTCCCCGCATAGCGATACAAGGATGAACCTTGAATGACAAATTCTGCACCTAACTTAGCATTAAATTGATAACCCGTTGCTGCATTACTATCGGTATCTAAGTAGACCTCCCATAGCCATGTTTTAGATTGATCAATAGCAACATAGTTTTCATAAGCTAAATACAAGTTATCCGCATTATGGGCAAACTGTGCTTTGATCCAATCGATACGTGCTTTGCTTGCTGTTATATCATGTGCATCCACAGGGAAAGCCGTTGTACCAGACCAATCATCTAAGTTTCCATCAACATTTATTGTTGTAACAGGATTGGAGATAACACCTCCCGTATCTGAGTTTTTAACTGAGATAGAGATCGTTGCTGTATTGCTATCCAGCTTTCCATCATTAGCTTTAAAGCTAAAGTTATCTGCCCCGATATAATCCACATTGGGTGTATAAACTAGGTTTGGTGCAGTCCCTGTTAGCTTTCCATTTGTAGGCTGAGCCGTAACACTGTAGCTTATCGCATTGCCTTCTGGGTCTGTTGCACTCAAAGTAACCGCTTTGCTTGCATTTTTAAGCAAGGATATTGTTTGATTCGTTGCAACAGGAGGCTTATTAGTTGCGACACCACCACCTGCCTTGGCCTCTAGGCAAAGTGTTAATGTTGATTCCAAAACATTCCATGCTTCCGCATCATTTTCTGATGAGGTTGATACACCAATTTGACCATAGCGTGGATCATTTGGATCACTAATGCGATCTGTCATGATCTTGTCAGAAATTACTTGGCTGGCAAAGTCTTTATCACCCAGCAGTAAGGCCAAACGTGCAATTTGAGCATAAATACGCACTTCACCATTGATAAGATTTTCATCGATATTAACCAAGCAACCCGCAGGATTATTGGCACTTACACATTGAGCAACAGGCTCGCCTGCAAATGTTAAATACTCATCAATACGATTATGCGTTTGATAGTAATTCTTAAAAAATGCCAAGCTACGTTGTGCCGCTTGTTTGGCTTTTGTACGCTTCGCCGATGGAATTAAATCATTTGAGAATTCAGATGCATTAGCTAGGTGTAAAGCAATCCAGAGTGTTTGAATCGTTTTCAGATGCTTACCTTGGTTTATATCTCGATTCTCAAAGTCACCTGTCCACACACCATCTTTTTGCAAGCCGTTGTAGAACAAGCCCGGCACAGCGGGAACTTCTGATGCTAGCAATAGATCCGTCGCAGAGTTTAATACTCCCTTCCAACGCGGATCACGCTTCGCAGCTTCACCCATCGTAAATAAATCATTGTAGTCTACAGGGATAGGATCAATACTGAATTTTCCGATACTGGTTGCTGTTGCCGCAGGTGTGAGTGTTGCATCCGTCGTACCTGCCCAATCCCACGCATATCCAACTAACCCATCAGGGTAATTTGGAAAGTCCATTGTGGGCTTATAATCACGATCTGTTACCGTTGTGCGATAAAGCCCCGTTAACATGCGTTGTGCGAGTTCTTCTGCACCGGCTTCACCAAAGTTATTTGCACCGTCTAACAAACCACGAATGACACGAAAATCATCCAATGGAGCATTGGCATTTAGCCAAGCATCTTCAAAACTCACCAATGGAGCATCACGATCTCGATCTATCGCCCAATTTACAACAGAGTACATCGGGTCAGCCATTACATCACGAATGTATTGGTAGGATTCATTCCATGCTTGTTGATTACCCATACAAGCAGATACGCGCAGCGTTAAGCCCATGTGCTCGGCACTTACATGATGACCATGTGCATAGATTTCAGTTAAGCCGCCATTATTCAGTAGATTAGTATAAACACCGTATTTATAAGGAGCATCTTTATTTAAGTGTCGCATCTTATTTAGGATAAAGTTTAAACCACTTTCAGCCGCTTCTTGTCTTTCTGCCGAACCCCACACCAATGGCTTTTCTTTAGGATCAAACCCACCCGTCGTTGGTACTTTACTGAGTGTTAACTCAATTAGTGAAAACTGATTAACTTTAACTGTGAATGCAGACCAATTTTTAGCCGTTTGTTTCACTGTCACGCTGCCCGTTGTGGCATTACTATCAGGCGTTTTGACATTAATTGCAGAGACTTTATAGCCTTTTGGTGCATGATATTGGATATCAATATTTTGCGGGCTACTCACTAACGGCAATTTCAAACCTGAGAAATTAACAACGTATAGATAGTGTTTATTAGCTGAAGGCTGAGATACTTCAACATGTACACCCTGTTTCTCTGATTTTACTATTAATAAATCATCCGCATGAATCCTAACGAGTTGCTCTAAATCAGATAGGTTTTCATTTGCAACTTCAGTACCACCATCTGAAGCGAAAAATTCTTTGCCTAGAATATCGGAGCGATAAATTGCCACACCTTTACCATAAATATTGGCTCGTGGTGAGGGTATCGCCGCAGAGGTCAAATTGAATAAGTCTTTAAAAATACTTTCACTACGCAGATTACCATACTCATCCATGATTCCAGGTTCTGTACCTGTTGCAAATACCGTTCCTCCGTTTTGAACAAAGCTTTTGATGGTTGCCGCATCAGCCTCTGAAATCGCAGCAACACTTGGCATCCACAAGAATTGTAAACCTTGTAGCTCCGTACTGGGTTCTCCTGGTGCTGTAACAATCTTATACGGCACATGTAATTTAGATAATGCATACGCCGCGCCACGATAACCACCAAGGTGTGGCTTGCCAAAAGGCGTATCAGTAAATTCTTGTGCCCACCAGTCAGGGTCATTATTGGGTGACTGATAAGTGTTATACATGCCATAACCTTGACCTATTTTAAAGTCTTGGAAGTCACGGCTCGCTGAGCTATACCAAATTCCTACATTGGCAACACGGCGTTGCTTTAACAGAGCCTCTTCATTGGCCTTAATAAAAGCAAACCACTTTTTACGGAAACTTGATTTTACCGATTGCGTCATTCCCGGTGTTTTCGATTCAAAAGGCGATACACCCGCCATCAACGCTGATCCCATTACTAACGATGCATCTAATTCTTCATTTCCATAAGAGAATCCCCATGATGGATTATCACGATCGACACCTCGAACCCACTTGTATTGAGTGATTTTATTGATGAAATCTTCTCGATTTGACCACTTCATTCCCTTGGTATTTGAGACACTATCGATTTCCCATACATTAATATGGTTATCATCACCGAGACGATAGTTTTGATCTAAGCCTGTTGTGGTTGAGTCCATATTATCAACAGGAAACACTTCATCAATTAGCACAATATCAGGTTTGACAGATTTAGCTGCTTTACGCACATCATCAATAAATTTAGCTAAATTTTCATGTCGCCATTGAATCCATGCTTTGAAATTTTTGCTATCCCAATCCAATTTAGTGGGCGCTGTGACATTGCCAATTCCTTTTGTCTGTGCCCATTGTTTAAACGCAGTAATCGCAGCAGGCTCTACACCACCCCATGATGTGTTGCTAATTGCATAGTAAAGAGGGACATCAATCCAAATACCATCAATTCCACTCGCTGCCATTTGTTTAATTCGATTGATAAAATAACTTCTATAGCCAGAGTTGGGTGACATCCAAGCACTTTCCATTTGTGGCTCTACCCAATCTTCTTGTGAACCATAGAATACCGCAGGCTCACCATTGAAACCTTTTTGAACCCAATCAGGATGATCCTTAAACATACTATTCGGTAAAATTTCACCTTTTATCGTGTTGACTTCTAGTGCAGGAATATAGGCTACGGTTTTCATACCATTTGCATGAGCTTTATTCGTAAAGTTCTTTATCAAATTTACCCTAGCCGTAAATTGAGCATCATTATGATATTCACTAAAGCC
>JALVRY010000312.1:3646-4178 GCA_027024625.1 Thiotrichaceae bacterium | reverse complement strand
TTTTTGCGAAGCTATTGGATAAGCGGTTTGTCGTATCTTGATTACGTTCAATTCGGATTGTTTCACCGTTATGCTGAACATCTAGGTAAGGTAAGTCGGGTGTGATTTTAACTTTATTTTCTGCGTGGCCTGCTAATGGAGCGATTAACATTAAGCTTGTTAGTAATAAGCTGAAAAACTTGATTGATCTAAGTGCATATTTTTGCATGGCTATTCCTCGTTCATGTACACGTATGTGTTAGGTTTTATGATATTTATTAAGACCACTATTTTTCTGACTTCTTTGAGACTTCATCTTCAACTGCATTTTCGATATCGGCTTGAATTGAATCCTGCACAACATCATCAATAGCATTTCTGAATTCATCAAGATTCAATGGTGCCATTGCTGCTTTATTGCTATCGATTGTAGAGCTATCACTGGACTTTTCAGCGGTAGGAGATGTTTCATCAGCCGCGTTTTTGTCTTCTTGTTTTACATCAGTTTTAGGGAGTTCTTCTGCGGCTTTTTCTTGAGAGGGAGCAGATTCAC
>JALVRY010000312.1:1701-3636 GCA_027024625.1 Thiotrichaceae bacterium | reverse complement strand
GCGTTCAACTGCTGTAGAGAGTTTTCCAATTTCATCATCTGATTTAACAACAATAGGCGTTTCAAGATCGCCTTTGCTTAATCGATCAACATCTTCTGTCAATGCGATAACAGGGCGTGAGATAGAATTAGACAACATAATGGCTAATATAAAAGTCAAGGCAAGGGCGAGTAAAATAATCCCAATAAATATGTAGAGAAAGTTACTCGCCGCTTTAAACACCAAATTCTTAGGGGCAATATTAAGTACACTGCCTAAGTTAGTTTTGCCATCATTAATCTTAATCGTTTGATAGGTAATAATGTCACCGTCGGTACTGACGTTTTCGGTATTAACTGAATGCTGGATAAGCTCTTTTAAGGCAGGCTTTTCTGTAAACAAGTTAATCTTATTATTCAAATCATCTTTACCGCCCCACGTTTTGCTTGCATCGGGATGGAAGTAATAAAAACCATCTGGGCTAATGAACTGTAACTGCGTACCTTCAGATGCCCCTTTAACCATTATCTGCATAATATTCTTCATATCCACATTAAGAATAATGAGGCCGATTTTCTCACCAGATTTATCAAATACAGGCGTTGCATAACGGATAGTCGGTTGAATGGGTTTTTGAATCTCGCCATTTTCACGATTTAAATTCAGAGGTGAAATATATAGCCCATCTTTGGGAAGCTTCATTGTTTCTGTCACATATTCTTCATTACTCTTATCTTGCAAAGCAGTGTCAGAAACATTGCTAGCTCGTCCATTTGCGTAGTTAATACGAATAACTTCCATTCCAGATGCGTTAATGAAGCGTAATTGTTGGTAAATTTTCTTTTGACGCGCAAATTTTCTAAAAGCATTACGCATATTCGTCAGCATTAAGCGCTTCTTATGAGCACTGTCAGATTGAAGAGCAGAGAGATAAAGCGTGAGTGCATTAGAATCTCTTAAATAAAATAAATCACTATCAATGTTATTCAGGTAATTTTTTATTTTTTCGCTGATTAGTTCAACTTTGCTTGATTGTATAGATAAGCTGCTTTGTCGAAGTGTGTCTGTGGTAAAGATTAAGGCATAACCACCAATTAATACGGTAGGAAGCAAGGTAACAAGCAGTAATACCAGCAAGAGCTTATTACGAATTTTATTAAGATTAATGCCGAACATATTTTATTGATACCCTAAATTCAATAGAAAACAAAGAGATGCAAGAGTACTTCCCTTGTGTTTTGGCTCTCCATCAAATCAACCTTAGCAACGTAAATGTAGCCGTATGGCTGGAGAGAATCCCTTATTTGAAATAAATAACACACATCAAAAAACCTAATAAGCAGAAGTGACAAGTGAAGTCACCCTCAAATTAGATAGGAAATGTAATTTTGATTATCCCTAATATGCGATTTATTAGCATCAGTCCTTGGATGCTAAATCTCTATCAGAGTGATAGAAATATATTGGTACGCTCCTCCTCAAAAACACACCGATAATCACGGTCGAATTATAGACTATCGTAGAATTTTTGTAACGAATTGTGAAAATGCTCGTTTTTCTTCAGGCGTATCTAACTCCTCTTGTAAAAATTCACCCAGTTCTGGCACATTATTTTTACTTCTAACGTACTTGGTTTCCCACTGAATTACCGCGTCTTCAAAAACAAATTTTGCCGCAGGGCCAAAATATTCAATCAGCTCAGTGAGTAGCTGATCCATAATAGAATCAAGCTCTGGGTCAGATGTTGCTGTATTGGTTTCGGCTGGTGTTTCTACTTCGGGTTTAGTTTCTTCGACTTGTGCAACCGTTTCAACGGGGGCAGGTGGAGCACTTAATGCTAAATGGCGTTTTATTTTTGCCGATGCTGAACGTATTCCCATATGAAGTAGAGGGAAATTTATTTTTTTCTCGGTCAGCAATATAGCGATATGAGAATCGTACATTAAATAAGCAGCG
>JALVRY010000312.1:0-1691 GCA_027024625.1 Thiotrichaceae bacterium | reverse complement strand
AGCAAGTAATTTGTCTTCGATGGAAAAATACAGTTCATCGTGAGATTTATCAATGGCTTGGAGTGCGGAAAAGATTTGTTCAACTTTCTGTGCGACAGATTCAATATCACGATGATCATCGGGGAAAGTTGATAATACATCACGACCGTCACGATAAATGCATACATGATGCACACCGTTAAGTTTATTAATACTGCTGAGAATATTTTCCATCATACCCTTTGAATTAAGACACTTGAGAGATCAATTGTTTTATTTGAGTCCGTAATGCATAAGTTAACATATTTTTCTCATTTATTATGATTTACCGAAGATTATGTTGCGTTACATCCATTGCAGCATATCTTCAATTTGTTGGCTAAGCGCCTGCACAGATTTCCTCCTATCTGATGTTACGCCTAGCGATTGATCGTCTTCTACAAAAACGGTCAAATTATCATCATGTGGGGAACGTAACATGATTCTATTAATTTTTCCTCTATTTAATGTATTTTGAATATCGGGAGCAATTCCTGATAAAAAAGCAATAAATTCATTCAATTCCTCGTCTTTAATCGTGGAATGTAATAACTCACCCATAGAGGAGCTTAATGACGTCCCTGTGACATTATCCACTTTCATTACAGTAGCAAGGGTATTCTCATTAAATTTAACTTGCTCATCTATTTCAAACGCATTGCTTTCCTCGATTTTATTGCTGACGACAGGGGCGCTTGCTGCTTTATTATCAACAGAAGGAGAACGCATTGATTCTGTATTAACTATCGTATCTTTGCTATCCGTATTTTCTTGGGATTGTTCTGGCGATACGTCTTTGCTCTGCGTTTGTTTATCGCTACTAAGAGGTTTGTTTTGGGGTATATCCAGCAAGGTATAAAATAGATTGGTCACATCATCTTTATTACGCGCATCGATCATGACAACATCGGCAGTAATTTTTAATGTTTTTAACCAATGCTGATAAGCCTCAAGTGGAGGATCTTGCTTAATATCGCTGCGAGTAATACCAAGAACAAGGCGGGATGATTTAATGAGTTTCTCAAAACGCTGGGTGTAATACTTTAAATCACGAAAGGGATAGTTTCTTGTATTATCGAGCAATAAAATAACGCCGTGAGCACCTTTTGATAAGATCTCCCACATAAAATCAAAACGCTCTTGCCCCGGTGTACCGTAAACGTGTACTAAACTATCGTCATCTAGGCGGATAACATCGTAGTCCATTGCAACCGTTGTGGTTTTTTTGCGATTTTTTGTCACTTGATCAGAATCTGAGACAAGGGCATCAGTGAGGGCTGCATCTTTATCTGTTAATGAATTGACAGCAGTTGTCTTCCCAGAACCAACAGGGCCAGTAATGACGATTTTATAATTCATGACACATCCTCCCTTAATTATTGATTATTAGTGTTTGGGAATTCATTAAAATTCGATTTAATTGATATTCGACCAAGTGTGCCTGTTCTAAAGTATAGCCGCGAATATGACTGATAACTGGTTCTAAGTAGGAGTGCATACACATTTAACAATTTACTGGTCTATTTTCCGCTATTCAAGCCATTCTCTCAGTCGCGTAGCTCGGCTATGCTTCTTCGATAATGAATGAATATCAAAAAATATCCTTCGCAAATTTTGTTAAATTAATTATGCACTCCTACTTAGGATACTTTTTTCTTTGATAGCGAGGGTGT
>JALVRY010000311.1 GCA_027024625.1 Thiotrichaceae bacterium | reverse complement strand
ATTACAAAGTGTGGTCGATAATTGTCCTGTTGGTGGGGATTGTTTCAGCTACCGCGGAGCGGTTTAGTTCAACGAGCCGCATCAGCCGACCGCCGGAGCGGCGCCAGGCTTGTGCAATAATGAGCGGAGCGAATGCACAAGACTGGCGTCGCGTAGGCGGGTCGGCTGAATATTTTTGTTAGCCTTATATCAACTTATTCATGTCGATTGAGTAACCAGCATTCTTTATCTCTCTAGCCAAATCAAACTTCCATTTTTCATGCTTATCCAGGTTAATATACAGAATTCCATTATAATCGGATGGCATTTCAACGCCGTCTTCATATAATACGCATACCTTATCTCTTCCCAGTTTCGCTATAAAAAAAACCCAGCTCAAAAATAACATTCTGTCTCGCCCTTGGCTTTAAGTCTTCTTTACCTGGAAACGCGAGCCCTCCCACATCATCTCCTGTTAACAACACTACAGCAAAACCAACATCCCTTGCATGATGCTCAAACTTGTCTATTACTGCGCCACCATTATTTGGTTGTTCATGCAAAATGATAGCGTTTAAACCGATCTTCTCCAAGAATCTTGCTACAGATTCTCTTATCGCTTCATTCCTTCCATGAACCACAAAAACACTAGAAATAAACTGTGTCCCCGTCATTCCTCTTAGATCATTAATTTTCTGTATCTTCACTTGATATTACCGCTTCTTTAAGGCTGTTAATTATAGAAACCAGACTAACCGCGTGTCCTCGCAACTTTGCTGGCGCGATAAAATAGTGCATCCACGGCCTGCCATCCTCACGTAGTTCGCCCACATCAAAATACAAAGTTAACATATCTTCTTTTCTGTTTGGTGAATAACTGAATTCCAGCTTTATTGACACATTAGCTATAGGGTATTCGCTGAATACTACCTTTCTTCTACCAATATACACATGATGGACAATGGATCTACTTATAAACAAAAGATGAACCCTATCGAGAATATCTTCTTGAGTGAACTGCGGAAAAAATCGGGATTCGACTATCACGGGCCAGGGAATTAGTGACTTTAAGTTCCTTATTACGCTTGTTTTGCTAACCCCAAGCTCAATCCAATTATCATCTTCAAACCAAGACTCGACCTGCTTAATGCTCATAATCAACATGACCTTGACTAATAAAGGCTAACGATAGCCATAACCGGCGCCAAAAGGCTGCATAGCGAGGTACGAGCGGCGCAGCTTTTTGGCGTCCGAGTTTATGGCATTGTTAGAGCTGATTTTTCTTTACCCAAGAGTTCAAGATATGACTTTTCTATTAGGTGATTATCTTCTATTCCTAGCGCATCCTTAAGCCACTCTGCGACCTCCATTCCCTGCTCTTTTCTTTCGTGAGGTGACATAACCACCTCTAATTCTAGAAATTCACCAAGATGAGATACAGAATCTAAATGAATACGAGTACGTTCAATGAAGTAGACTGTTCGTTGTTTTTCTACCACACCCTTTACTCCACCAAATAACTTCAGCAACCGATGTGCCAACCATGGCTTTCGTACTGGTTTTCGAAAATATGTCGAATTCTTAGGGCCGAACTGATTCGATCTAATGTAGTAGATGATTTCATACTGGGAATCGTTTATTGATCTTAATTTCAACCTTCCAAATGGACACCGGTAAAAAATATCCCGTTGAGTGAGGTGTTCCGGACCTGAGTCAGATATGCGCAACACTGCTTCTAGTAGAGCTTTACTATCGGTAACTCTGGCCTTTATTTCTATGTTATTTGACATATTTTAAGTATTTACGAAACGCAGCCAATCAAGTGCAACTTCATCCAAAAACTTGTCAGGTGACACGTTCACCACATTTTTTCGTATGCTTTCATCCCTTCTCAACAGCAAAAGTGAACACAAAAGTATTTCGGAAAATACAAGATCAAGTATTTCTATTGGCAAGCTTGGAATAATAAAATTAACAGCAGCACCGCCCTTAGCCACTACTACGTGGCGAGAGTGAGGCAATCGATACTCTTCTAGATATGGACCAAATTCTTTCCGTCTATTCGCCTGTTCTTTGAGGGTCTTGATATCAAACTCTGAATCTTTAGAACCGACGCTTGCCAAAATAACATTGTCTTTAGTTTCCTCTATTTCCTCAAAATTCATTGCGCCAGATGGGTCGCCAGTTGCTGAAAATATAATATCAGCATTCTTTAACAACTCTCGTTTTTTGTGTATGTGGTAGCCGTCTATAAATGCATGAAGATTTTTATTGTCATGCTTGTCGTATACAGAAACATTAAGATCGGCAGCCTTTAATGTTCTTGCAACATTCTTGCCAATCATTCCGTACCCGATGACTAATGCATTACGGCCAGCAATTGTTACTCCGATTTTTCTTAGAACATAGTCCATGGAGTAGACTGCATCTCTTCCGACAAAGCGAGCCTCTATTTCCTTGAGGTTACTCCGAGCCACAGAATAAATAGGAACCTTAATAATCGATGCATGTTCTATGTATCGGTTGTGACCAAAAGTTGTATCTTCAACAACCCCGGCAATAAATTCTATAGCTTCATCGCTTATACGTGAAAGAGGAAGGGCAAAATACCCACCAACGTCAAGTATAATTATACAGCGACCATCTTCCTTTGACTTTTCAACCGCATCATTAATCAAGCGATCAAGGATATCGGAAGTCTCTAGTGTATCGTATGATTCTTCTATAACGCTTATTCCTCTATTCTTAATTGATGAAAGCACCTCTGCATCTATTGAATACGGCTTTGCAACAAGAGCAAAAACATCTGCCCCTACTTTTGTAAGGTGATGAATCATTTCTCCAGTTGTGGGCAGCACATGTTCCAGAAGTATTATTCTAGATTTTTTCAGTAATTCAGCATTTGCATTTTGTCTCACGTACTTTCTAAATACACGTAGCTGAGAACCATGGAGGTGATATCCCATATTATACCTACCTATACGCTTGTTCTTGTTTTCTCTAACGGGTGGTAGCTGAGCGGCTTCCGCCCATTCGGCCCTTGGACGGGCCGGATGGGCGGATGTCCGTTCTAGCGACTTGATGAGACGGCGCTTCGCAGTCGGTAGACTTGCTTTTCCTTCGTATGCGACTCCTTTTTTCGGTTCAGATTGGCACAAGCGCCGTCGTAGATAAACTCGTATTATGCAGGCCGCAGTCCCTAACTCGAAGCCCTTTTGCCGCTCAGCTACCACCCGATGAAACGGCGCCATGGACGGCGCCGTTTCATCGACCAAGCTCACTGGCGGCAATGTAGCGCAGCGGAATTGCCGTCCAGTGCAGCGCCTTGTTAAACGTTTTTCTCATGCTGCTCTACTCGAATGCCATCAACGTATGATGTTATAAGCTCTTGAATACAGGCTCTAATATTGGTGACATGGTTCTGTAGAACCTCAGATAGCAGTATAGCACCCTTATTTTCTCCTAATCCGAGTTCTTCTCCACCACCAACAAGCATGAAACCTCTTTGGCTCAAATTAATACATCCGACAGGAACATATTCATAATGTGATATCTTGTCTCTCACTGACTTTCGATTTCCATCTGACAATACAAAATCAAATTTTGTACTGTATTTTCTATGCAGATCAATCAAAGGCTTTGTTACGACTGGTCTGTTAAGATTTTCTAGAAACCGACCAAGCTTTCTAAACGAATGGAAATCATTTTTAAAATAGGCACAAATAGCACGAGCTAGATAATCAAGGCAGCGCCTAAAAGCCAATATGAATGCTTGATATTCAAAGTCCCATACAAGCGTATTCCCTAAGCCAATAGTAGAGTTTCCTATAACTCTTCGATAATTATGCCTTTCAATTCCTTCCATGACAGATTGTTCAATAGCAACAAGCCTTTCATAGTGGTAAAGTGCACACGCAAAAGCATTTTGCACATCACCTAGAATCCCATTCGCAAACCTGTGATACCACTTTTCCTGGGTCTCATCATTTCTCCATTCAGAGATGAAATCTGGCTGTGGATTAGTGAGATAATTATGGAAGTATAAGAACGGCTGACGGTCTGATGCCGACAACTTATAACCCGCAATAGATTCAACAACAGACACACAACCTTGAATCTCTGGGCTAAAGAATGATTCTGCCATTTTCTTGAAGATATCATCCATGCTTAATTCTCAATAGACGTTTAACATTTTAGTGGAAAGAAAGTTTCTCCCCATTCCACCTATCCCGCTGTATAGACGGAAACATTCACGAAATCCCGCCATTGCGGATATAGGCGGAAAG
>JALVRY010000310.1 GCA_027024625.1 Thiotrichaceae bacterium | reverse complement strand
CAACGGAAATGGTGGCGACCCACATCAGCCACACCTCGGCACCCGAATCCACCACTACAGTTGCTCCCTTCCGGGCCTGGCTGGGTTTGCAGCTTCTCGTCGCGAGGGAACCAATGCAGGTCTCCATAGATACTGGAATTCGATTATCCAGCTAAGCGTTGAGCGGCGATTATGAAGCAAATATCCCATAGGCTCAATTAAATTCTGATAAAAATATTCAATATCAAAAAATGACCAACTATTAAGCAAGGATTCAGTTTATATGCTAGACTTGTGGAATAATTGTTACTTTATGTTACTTTTTTAAGACAGCATCATTAATTCTGTATTTGGTTCACACATACACAAAATAATGGGCTGCCCCATAGCCTCTCATGGAGGAGAGTCATGACAAAAGAAACGAAAAATAGATTTACTCAAGGTTCTAGATTGCTTGTAATGACATTATTACTCGCAAGTAGCAACCAAACCGCCTCTTTCGCAGCCAGCCATCCTCATAGCTATCGACAAGAAATTTCTCTTTCCGATGAGTACACGGTCGAGGTTATTTCTCAAAGTAATAACTCACTGGATACTGCTGAACAATATCATATTAAAGTCTACACCAAAAACACACCCAAACTTATTTCCGCCATGAGTAGACCGATGGTAGGGCAAATTACAGAGGTTGTTGTTGAAGATATAAATAATGATGATCAAGCAGATGTTGTCGTCATGATGGAAAGTAGTAGTGCAAACAACAAACGCTATCTAATGATCGACACCTTTAGTTTCAATGGCAAAAATATGGTTTGGAAACAACAATTACCCAAGGGATTAATTAGTGTCAAAACAAATTCTTATCTTAAACAGCACGAAATCCCAAACGAACTGCCGCGAAAAACGGCAACTGTGTTGTTGAATTAAACCGCAAATGTTATCTCGCTCGCCTAAACGCATCTGCCATTGCGGAGTTACCGCTTGAATAGCTTGCCTTATTGCTTGAGTTATTCGTAGGTCTGCTTTTGGGTTTAGATTTACTCGCTGTTGCCTTGGCTTCCGATAACTTCATCGTCAGGGCAATTCGCTTGCGTTTTATATCGACCTCTTGCACTTTAACCTTTACGACATCCCCTGCTTTCACCACATCTCGCGGATCTTTTACAAAGCGATCTGCTAATTGTGATATATGCACTAAGCCATCCTGATGTACGCCTATATCAACAAAAGCACCAAAGTTGGTGACATTACTCACGACACCTTCTAGCAACATATCTTCATATAAGTCAGTAATACTATCGACACCCTCTTTAAAACTTGCTGTGACAAACTCAGGACGCGGATCACGACCGGGTTTATCAAGTTCGGCTAGAATGTCTTTGATGGTTGGCAGTCCAAAATTATCATCCACATAATCTCTGGGATTCAAACTTTTAATCAAGGCAGACTGTCCAATTAGATCTTCCAACTTTGTTCCTGTCGCTTGTGCCACTTTAGCCACGACTTTATAAGCTTCGGGGTGGACGGCAGAGGCATCTAACGGATTTTCACCATTTCGGATACGCAAAAAACCAGCTGCCTGTTCAAAGGCTTTAGGGCCTAAACGCTTTACTTTTTTCAAGTCTTTACGGTTAGTAAACGCCCCATTTTCATCACGATAAGCGATGATATTCTCAGCTAAACCCAAATTTAGCCCTGCAATATGTGAAAGCAAGGCGGCAGATGCAGTATTCACATCGACACCCACTTTATTCACACAGTCTTCGATTGTGGAATCCAGTGAGCGTGAGAGTTGCACTTGATTTACATCATGCTGATATTGCCCAACACCAATAGCTTTAGGTTCAATTTTCACCAATTCTGCTAATGGGTCTTGCAAACGTCTAGCAATTGAAACCGCACCTCGCAATGAAACATCTAATTCTGGAAATTCCTTAGCTGCAAGTTCTGAAGCAGAATAAACTGACGCACCTGCTTCTGAGGTAATCAGTTTTGCTAGTTTCAAATCAGGATAACGCTTGAGCAAATCCGCAACTAGCTTATCGGTTTCTCTTGATGCTGTGCCATTACCAATACTCACTAATTCAACATTATGACGCTTTGCTAGACGGTTTAGAGTTTCAATAGATTGATCCCATTGGTTACGTGGCTGATGTGGATAAATCGTCGCCGTATCTAATAATTTACCTGTACCATCAACGACTGCAACTTTTACCCCAGTACGAATACCGGGGTCTAAGCCCATTGTTGCTTTATCTCCTGCTGGGGCGGCAAGTAAGAGATCACTTAAATTTTGAGAAAACACATTAATTGCTTCTTGTTCGGCCTGTTCTCGTAACCGCATCTTTAAATCAATATCTAGTTTACTGTGTATTTTGACTTTCCACGCCCAACGAACTGTATCTAATAACCAATCATCCGCCGCTCTATTTTGATCTTTTATGCCGTAGCTGTGAGCAATTTTTTCTTGACAGGGATGAGCCTGCCCTGTTTCTACATTCACATCCAAATTTAAACTCAGAATTTTTTCTGCTCGACCGCGAAATAAAGCTAATGCTCGATGTGAGGGGATTTTCTTGATCATTTCTTGATATTCAAAATAATCTTTAAATTTTTCACCTTCTGATTCTTTTCCCTTTAACACCTTCGCAGTAAGCACACCGTTACCCCATAGATAGTCGCGTAGTTCACCAATCAAGCTGGGGTTCTCAGCAAATTGCTCCATTAAGATTTGTCTTGCTCCATCTAACGCTGCTTTAGTATCTGCAATCCCTTTCTCTGGATTTAAGAATTTTGTCGCTTCAGTTTCTGGGTCTAAATTTGCATTAGCTAGCAGAGCATTGGCTAAAGGTTCTAATCCTGCTTCTCGAGCCATTTGTGCTTTTGTTCTACGCTTACGTTTGTAAGGTAAATAGAGGTCTTCCAATTCAGTTCGTGTTTGTACTTTATTTAGCTTTGCCTTTAGCTCATCGCTTAGCTTGCCTTGCTCTTCGATGGCTTTAAATATGCTTTCTCTTCGTTTATGCAACTCTCGAAGATATTGCAAACGCTCATCTAACATTCTGAGCTGACCATCATCTAATCCTCCCGTTTTTTCTTTTCGATAACGAGCGATAAAAGGAACAGTAGAGCCTTCGTCTAATAGTGAAATAACCGTATCCACTTGTTTTGTGTTAACAGATAATTCTTGAGCAATGAGCTGGGCTATTGACATACTATTTTCCTATTCTGGGAATCACTTTAAAACAAGGAGAGGGAGTATAGCGTAGAGAAAGGTGCATATCTCCTAAATATCAGACTACCTGTCGGGAAGAAAACACATATTTTCATTACATGAAATACACTTCAAATTACTGTGTAGACACATAATGAATAAAAACATATGAACAACGCAAACAACAGCTCTCCAGTTACACTAAAGCAACATCATTTTCCTTTTGGGGTTCGTGAGCTCATACTTGATGGACATAAAACTCTGACCATTAACGAGCAATCACTGTTTAGAAAAGACTCTACAACAATCCCTTTAGAATTATTACAAGGCTCACCTGCTACCAGCCGCACTTTTTCATTAAAATGGCTGATCAATAGCATTATCCTCATTGCTTTGAGTATATTTAGCTATTGGTTTTCGAAAGAATACAATATGCCTTTGCTACAGATATTGACCTTATTTGTGGTTTGTTTCGCAATCTTTGCTATCTACCAGTTTTTTGCAAATACATCCAACTTAGTGATCTATCGCAATGCTTACACTAACGAGCATTACCTTTACCTCTGGAATAACAATCCCAACAAAATTCTATTCCAAGAGTTTATTAAAATTCTAAACCAAAGAATTGATGGCTTTGAAGAAAATAAAGCCAACTCACTTTCTGAAAGAATCGAGTTATACAGCCAACACCTCGCCTTTTTGCATCAAGAAAAAATCATCAGTGATAGCGAACTTTCTAAATTATCCCGCAAAATTTATGAGAAGGCATTAGCAGCAAACTAATAGCTGAGTTGCTCGCTATAAGAGCCATCGGTATAAATTTACGCTATCATGCCAACATGAATAAACTCACTACTGCCACAACCACAATAATCATCATCAATGTCATTATGTTCTTTATGAGCACAAGAAATGGCATTAACCTTCAAGATGCATTGGCTCTGTATCATCCAGAGAATAATAAATTTGCCATTTGGCAGTTTATTAGCAGTATGTTTATGCATGGTAGCATCATGCACCTTGCCTTTAACATGCTGGCTTTGTGGATGTTTGGCTCCGCACTAGAGCAGGCGTGGGGGAAAAACCGCTTTCTTTTCTTCTATTTTGCGACAGGTATTGGCGCAGGTGTTATCTACACACTAATCAATATGTATCAATTTAGTGCTCTTCAGGCAGAACTATTGAATAGCGGGTTCAGCATTGATGATATTAAAATACTTTTAATATCAGGGGAATACAGCCCTACCTTAACCAGCCTATCCGCCGAAAAACTTTCAGAATTTTACAGCCTATACCATATACCTGTTATCGGTGCATCGGGAGCTATTTATGGCGTGTTGGTTGCCTATGCGATGCTATTTCCTAACAGCAAGCTAATTTTTCTATTTATCCCTTATCCCATCGCGGCTAAGTATTTCGTCCCTGCCTTACTTGCTCTAGATTTATTCTCAGGAGTGACAGGCTTCTCGATCTTCGGTGGTGGTATTGCTCACTTTGCTCATATTGGTGGAGCCATTGTAGGGTTCTTATTGATGATGCTGTGGCGAAAGCAGCATACTAGAAATCCATATTGAAAATGTGTGCAAAAGCCTGAATAAAGAACAGCTACGATTACAACAAGCTCACATCTTCAGGGTAGTCAATAAAATGATTTCGATTACCCTGTAGCTGCTCTATAAGCTGATTACGTTGTATTTCTCTTTTACTTGGTGGGTCTTGTTCATTCCATGAGATAAGTAAACGACGCTGACGCTTGAATATTTTCATGCCATACGCGTCGGCCATATAAAACATTGCTCTGGCAATATTACCGCGAGATTCCAAAGTCGGCTCTATAACACGATTTTGCAAATCAACTTCAAAGTCATATTCACCATATTTTCGTTCCTCACCTGCCACCATACCAAAGCTTAAACTTCCACGTTCATAATTCAATGTTCTTCTAGCAGGGTACATATTGTGTAAATCGGCTTCAATTTGATTGAATTGATCTGAATAACGACGACACAAATCACGATCGCCGCAGCCTACAAAATTTACCACCCACGACATTGGGTAGACATGCTCAACATTCGCCCATCGATGAGCTTTATTAGCTAACGCTTCTCTGCTGTATAAAGTTACGCCATTGGCTTTATAAAGCTTATCCCAAAATAGCTTTTTTGCTTCACTGTAATCTTCTAGCTTTGTCTGTGGTGTATTAAACTCTGCCATTCAATCTTCTCCTTGGTCTTGTAGGATAGCATGAATTTAGTCAATAAAATAAAAGCACATCAGCAACAAATCCAAATATGTTCACGCTGCCCAGATATGATTGGCCCACCGATTACAGGCGAGCCAGCCACGTCCAAAATTCTTTTAATTGGACAAGCTCCGGGTGATAGAGAAGGCGATATAGGAAAGCCTTTTGCATGGACAGCAGGAAAAACACTGTTTAAGTGGTTTGCATCCATTGGTGTAAGTGAAGAGGACTTTCGCAAACAAGTCTATATGGCAGCTGTTTGTCGTTGCTTTCCCGGTAAAAACCCCAAAGGAGGTGACCGCGTACCTAATAAACAAGAAATAGCAACTTGCTCCCATTGGCTACAAAAAGAAATAGAAATACTACAACCCAAGCTTATTTTGCCCATTGGAAAACTCGCTATTAGTCAATTTCTTGAGTGCAAAAAACTGACCGATGTCATCGGGCAATGTTTTATGCAAACAATATACGGACAAGAAGTGCAGTTAATCCCCCTCCCCCATCCTTCTGGAGCATCCACTTGGCATCAAATGGAACCCGGCAAATCATTATTGCAAGATGCATTAACACTTCTATCTCAACAATCATATTGGCAAGCATTAAAAGCCTAGGGTAAATAATATATTGCATCACAATCCATGCTCAAATAAAAACTCTTTTATCTTCCGTTTACAGTTTCTATTGCGACATTGCCAGTAGATGAATACAATCCGACCCTATGCGACTTAAATAAAACAAGTCATTAATGTATGTTAGGAGTCTCCTCCAAACATGCTTAGCTTGAAAACAAGCAGATCACCCCAAGTATCGAGTGACTGTCATAAAAATGGAGCGTCAACTATGCCCTGGAATGAACCGGGCGGGGACAAAGATCCCTGGAAAAGTAAGAACAACAACCAGTCACCAGCAGGACTGGACGATCTAATCGAAAAAGTTAGCAATTTCTTTAGTGGATCACCTAAAAACAATAACGATGATGAAGACAATGGTAGCGGTGCTAGCATCCTTATATTGCTCATTATTGGTTTAGCCATTTGGGCATTCACTGGATTTTATACCATTGATGAAAGAGAGCGAGGCGTCGTATTACGTTTTGGCGAACACACTGAAACAACAACAGCGGGGTTACATTGGCATCTACCTTACCCTATCGAAAAAGTAGAAGCCGTTGATGTTGACTCAACACGAACCGCAAAAGAACGTACTGTTATGCTAACTAAAGACGAAAATATCGTCGATTTGGCAGTTTCTGTGCAATACAAAATCAGTAGCGTTGAAGATTATTTATTTAATGTTGCGAATACTGATAATGTCAATTCACAAACAGGTAGCACATTACACCAAGTGATGCGTTCAGCTATCCGCGAAATTGTTGGCAGGAATACAATGGATTCAATCATCAAAGATGGCCGCGAGCAAATAGCCCAAGATACCAGCAAAGTCATGCAAGAAATTTTAGATGAATACAAAGCGGGTATTACGGTCAATAAAGTTAACTTAACTTACGCAGAAGCACCTGAAGAGGTTAAAGATGCATTTGATGATGCTAACCGTGCCCGTGAGAACATGAACCAATACCGCAACGAGGCATTAGCCTATCAAAAGAAAGTTGTTCCCAGAGCACGTGGTCGTGCTGCTCGTATAACAGAAGAAGCAGAAGGCTACAAAGCTCAAATTATTGCAGAATCAGAAGGTGAGGCGGAACGCTTTAACCAGCTTGTTGCTGCTTATCAAAAAGCCCCTGAAGTCACTCGCCAGCGACTCTATTTAGAAACAATGGAAGATGTGCTAGGTAAAACGAATAAAGTGATGGTTGATGCTAACTCTGGAAATAACATCATGATGTTACCACTCGATAAGTTAAATACCACACCAACATCTAAAGACAATGAGCAAGAAAGAACAGATCAAATTAATACCGCCGCAGCAAAGAAAGCCAAAGCAATGGTAAAGTCTAGAAATGCTAACCGTACCTCAACACGCACACCACGCACGATAGGAGGCCGATAAAATGAATAAAGGCTCTCTTCCCGTTATATTAGGTGCAATTGCAATTATCATTCTTAGTTCTCTATACACGATTGACCAACGTGAAACAGGTATTAAATTTAAATTTCGTGAAATTGTGGAAAAAGACATTAAACCAGGTCTGCACTTTAAAATTCCATTTATTAATACGGTTAAAACCTTTTCTAGCCAAATTTTAACCTTAGATGCTAAACCTGAACGCTTTTTAACTAGTGAAAAGAAGTATGTCATTGTCGATTTCTTTGTGAAATGGCGAATTTCTGATCTTGGTACATTCTACCGTTCTACAGGTGGCGGACGTATTACTGAAGCTCAGCGTTTACTTGAGCAAATCATGAAAGATGGTCTACGCAATGAGTTTAGTCGACGCACCATTAAAGAGGCACTCTCTGATGAGCGTGGTGCAATCATGAGTGGTTTACAAGGCAAATCAAACGATGTATCTAAGCAGCTGGGTATTCAGATCGTTGATGTCCGCGTTAGCCGAATTGACTTCCCTGACTCTGTTAGTGAATCTGTTTTTAAACGCATGCGTTCGGAACGAAAACAAGTTGCTCAGGACTTTCGCTCTCGTGGTAAAGAAGAGGCAGAACGCATTAAAGCATCGGCTGATAGAGAAGCAACTATCATTGAAGCAGAAGCGTATCGTGATGCAGAAAAAGTGCGTGGTGAAGGTGATGCAAAAGCCGCAGCTATCTATGCCGATGCATACCAAAAAGATGCAGAATTTTATGCGTTTTATCGCAGTTTAGGTGCTTATAGAAAATC
Organism: Thiotrichaceae bacterium; assembly: GCA_027024625.1. Taxonomy (GTDB): domain Bacteria; phylum Pseudomonadota; class Gammaproteobacteria; order Thiotrichales; family Thiotrichaceae; genus S015-18. Next base: position 4,231 of record JALVRY010000310.1, on the reverse strand, counting down.
ATTAGGTAAAGCAGGTGATGTTATCGTGCTTGAACCTGACTCCGAATTCTTTAACTACTTCAAACAAGCTGAAATAGATAAAACAACGCCAGCCCAACCAAGTATTCTACAAAATAATGGATATTAATTGGTCAGATTTACTCAATGCCATTGCATTGGTGCTTATCATTGAAGGGTTAATGCCTTTTGTTAGCCCTTCGGGATTAAAAAAAACGTATGAATCCATTCAGCAAATACCTGATTCAAAACTCCGTACATTCGGGTTAGTCAGTGTTATTGCTGGTGTAATGCTACTTTTATTATTTTAATTGGTAGGAGTGGTTGGTTTATCACCACTCTGAATAATAACGGGTGCACAAACACCCTGAAAACACACAACAAATGACTGATACAAACTACTGGGTACTCCCCGATGGAATCAACGAAGCTTTACCAGATGAAGCTGAAACAATGGAGGCTCTACGCCGGCAGTTGATTGACACCTATAAAAGTTGGGGCTATCGCTTTGTCATGCCACCTCTTGTTGAATATATGGATTCACTGCGCACAGGCGTTGGAAGCTTACTTGACCTACAAACCTTTAAGGTTACAGATCAGCTTAGCGGCAGACAATTGGGTATTCGTGCTGATATCACGCCACAAGTCGCCCGCATTGACGCACACGGTTTAAAATCAGAACACCCAAATCGACTCTGCTATATCGGCAGAGTACTCCGCACACAAAGTCAGCATTTTGAAGGCTCACGCTCACCTCTACAGGTTGGTGCAGAACTATTTGGCAGCATGGGTATTGAAAGTGACTGCGAATTAATATCCTTGATGCTTGAAACTTTAGGCACAGCGGGTATTCAAGATGTTGTGATTGACATCGGTCATGTTGATATCTTTCGTGGCTTATCGGCTCAAGCTGGTCTATCAGAAAAAGAAGAAAAACAATTCTTTAATATGCTAGAACGTAAGTCGATTCCTGAAATTGATGACTGGATCAAGGATTGTAATTTACAAAAGCAAATTGGCGATATGCTCAGTGCATTACCCCGTTTGAGTGGTTCTATTGATGTACTCGAAGAAGCCAAAAAAGCGCTTTCTAATGCAGATCGTGACGTACAACAAGCACTGGATTATCTAACCGCATTAACAAAAAGATTAACAAACAATTGGCCGAATGCCACAATACACATTGATCTATCAGAACTACGCGGCTACTCCTATCACACTGGGATTGTTTACGCCGCCTACGTTCCAAGCTTTGGTCGAGAAATTGCTCGTGGCGGCCGTTATGATGATATTGGCAAACATTTTGGCAATGCTCGCCCCGCCACAGGCTTCAGTACTAACCTTGGCCTGTTATTGGAAATGGGAAATTACCAGCAGCAAGCCAGTAAGCAACCAATATTAGCTCCAACTGATTCTGATCAAGCCTTATATGCACTCATTAAACAACTTCGTGATAACGGAGAGGTTGTGATTCGACAGTTAGATAATCAAACACAAAAAGATTGTGAGATTCTAAACTGTAATCGTAAAATTGTTTCAAAAGATGGCGATTGGGCTGTTGTAGATATTTAATATAAACCTGATAATTTCAGGTTGACCTCAAGCTGCGTCACAAATTAAGCAGCTTGAGCACTATAAAATTTAGTTTTTAGACGAGATATAATTATGGGTAAGTTTGTTGTTGTACTAGGTACTCAATGGGGCGACGAAGGAAAGGGAAAACTAGTTGACCTTTTAACTGAAGACGCTGCTGGTGTTGTTCGTTTTCAAGGTGGTCATAACGCAGGGCACACCCTTGTTATTGGCGATGAAAAAACGGTTTTACACTTAGTACCCTCTGGCGTGCTCCGTGAAGGGCTTGACTGTATGATCGGTAACGGTGTTGTTTTATCACCAGAGGCTCTGTTAAAAGAAATAGCAATGTTAGAAGAGCAAGGCGTACCCGTTCGTGATCGACTAAAATTATCTGAAGCCTGCCAACTCATCCTACCTTATCACGTCGCACTTGACGCGGCTCGTGAAATCGCTCGAGGCAAGAAAGCTATCGGTACAACAGGCCGAGGCATTGGTCCTGCCTACGAAGATAAAATCTCGCGTCGTGGTTTCCGTTTAGCAGATATGTTCCAACCTGAGCGTTTTGAAAATAAACTAAACGAAGTATTGGAGTATCATAACTTTGCGTTGGTTAACTACTTTAAAGCAGATCCCGTTGACCCTAAGGCTGTTTATGATGAAGCAATGGAGCACGCTGAACAGTTAAAACCAATGGTTTTAGATATTCCTAACCACTTAGCAAAATTACGCAAAGCGGGTGAGAATGTCATGTTTGAAGGCGCTCAAGGTACGCTACTTGACATCGACCACGGCACATATCCTTATGTTACCTCTTCTAGCACCACAGCTGGCGGTGCATGTACAGGTTCTGGCGTTGGCCCTAAGAATATCGATTATATCTTGGGTATTACCAAAGCTTACACAACTCGCGTAGGTAGTGGTCCCTTCCCTACCGAATTATTTGATGATGTTGGAGCTTATTTAGCAGAGAAAGGCAATGAACTTGGTGCAACAACAGGTAGATCAAGACGTTGTGGCTGGCTAGATGCGGTTTCATTACGTCGCTCAATGGATACAAATAGTATTACTGGTATCTGCGTAACAAAGCTAGATGTTCTTGATGGCCTAGAAACAATCAAGATTTGCACAGCTTACGAGCTTGATGGCAAAACCTATGAAGTACCACCTGTTTCAACTGAAAAATTTGCTAACTGCACACCAGTTTATGAAGAAATGCCAGGTTGGAGCGAATCAACTTATGGTGTAACTGAATATGATAAGTTACCGGCCAACGCAAAAGCGTACCTAAAACGTATGGAAGAGTTGTTAGACACACCGATCGATATTATATCAACAGGCCCTGATCGTGCTCACACAATGATCTTACAAAACCCTTACGGTTAGCTTCATTTACAAGCCACTTTAGCACTCCAACAATATTGTTGGAGTGCTAAGTATTTTCAGTTTGTAGCTCTTCATTATTCATTATGAACTGGACGAGCTGCTCCCTTAACTCTCTGACATCCCACTAATACTGATTTAAATTCTTGTCTTTCCAATACTTTGTGCCTTTGACTGTTGCTTGAAACGCCAAGCCGCTTGTTGTTAATTGGTATATCGTCATATTACCAATTAATATTTCCCCACCAATCGCCTCACCTTTTTCATTTAATATCGCAGCAGCGTCAGCATGGCCTCCAAATTGCCAACCATTATTTACGAAACGGTTCATTGTTGCCTCATCATGAAAAACAATGACTTCACGGAAGTTCTTCAAACCAAAGCCAAGCCCTACCCCAGCTTCACCCATTTTCATAAAAGTTTTATTGCCAGTGATATTATTGACAGCAACACCGTAGCCACCCGAGAAACTAGCAAAAATCACATTGACATTCGAATCACTAAACACAGCATATCCGGGTGCATTCTCAATCAGAGAGCTGACATTAGGTTTTACATCATATAATTTTAGTAGTGTTGTATCGTGCATTGTCATAACTTTTTGACGTTTTGCTGCATCACTTGCCAATGGATTAACTGACGTACAAGCACTTAGCAATACACCAAGCATAAGCAACAACACTGGACTATACATTCGTATAAATTTCATAGACTCACCTCTATTAATTAAACTTGAATCCGTGACTTCAATGCGGATAACAGGGGATAAGATATTGGTTTAGCACGGGATTTTAAAAATCTTAGCTTCACCCTTAGGTTAAGCGGGCATTTTTTAAACCAGTGATGAATCAATAGCTTATTCACTGTGCCGTAGTGAAGTCACTGATTCAGGTTGGAATTATTATTCAAAAAACGTCTGTTTTTAACCTGAATCCGTGGCTTCAATGAGGACTCAACTCAGGTTTAGTAAAAAAGCATCCAACTGTCCTGCTTTTGTTTGTTTATGGATTTGTAATCCCCATTCAGATAAATCCAATAAGTTTTCTGATTCTTGCTCTAAATAAATTAGCCCATTATTGGCTAATAAACCTTGTTCAATAATCAAATTCAGGACTTTAGATAAATGTCCTTTACGAAAAGGAGGATCGAGAAAGATAATATCAAAAGGTTGATTTTCTGAAACAAGATACTGGTAAGCATCTTGCTGTTTCAGCTTGATTTTTTCTGCTTTAAGTAGAGCAATATTATTAACAAGTTGTTGTGCGGCTCGGTGATGCTT
>JALVRY010000309.1 GCA_027024625.1 Thiotrichaceae bacterium | reverse complement strand
CGGCAATACCATCGAGCCAATGACGCTACAAGGCTGCGGTATATAGCCATGTTTTGCGACTCAACCATTGCGGAACAGGTCGAGCTGGGCGGCTAACTTGCTGCATAAACGATGGAGCATGTAAAAATTGATAAGCTCGCCAGATAGCATGTAAGACAAGATGTACCAAAGCCAATTTGAACTGCCCTAGCCCAATCCAAACCAGCATCAAACCCACTTGTGCCAAGGTGGAAAACATAAAGGATGACTTCACATCAGTTTGCACCAAGCCCACAATATAGGCATAGCTCATGGTAATCAGCCCGATAATCATAATGATGATTAATAAGGGTGGTTCATACATCAATAACGGCTCTAAACGCAAGAGCAAATACACACCCGCATGCACCATTAAAGAGCCATAAAATACCGCACTGGATGGTGTTGGTCCTTCTAATGCTCGACTAATCCATGCAGAAAAAGGAAACTGAGCAGATTTGGCAAAGGCGGCGATCATAAAGCCAAACACAATCACACCCACATAGATTTTTGAGATTTCACCTTTCGCAACTATCGCCTGCATATCAGACCATTCCACTGTGCCAAACCAGAAAAATGAAAAGACAATGCCTAGCACAAAGCCCATATCGCCAATTCTGTTGGTAACAAAGGCACGCACGGCATTGGTCGTCGCTACATTTCGATGCCATGAATAGGCAATCAATAAAAATGAACTAACACCCGCTAACTCCCACGCAATAAAGGTTAAAGCGGCATTTCCAGCTAAAACAATCAATAACATCGCCGCATTAAACACCGACAGCATCATAAAGAAACGCTGAAACCCCGCTTCTCTATGCAAGTAGTTGATAGAAAACTTCGTCACAATGAGTGTAATGAAACCTACCAAAGTCGCCATTGTTAGGCTTAGATAATCCAGTAGGAAACTAATATTGGTTTGATATTCACCTGACGATAGCCATGTGCCGACGATAATTGTCTTAGGCAGTTCGCCCATTATCGCCATCACATCTAGCCCAATCACAAGTAAAAACGACAGACCAATAGCATACAAGCTCACTCTTGCCGTTTCCTTTTCTCCCTTTTCGCCTCGATTCCAGCCGAAAATAAAGCCTATCGCTATCCAAAAAGCGGCAAGCAAGGGCAACAGTGGAATAAATATTATGCTCCAGTTTGGCATGATGATAAGTTTCTTTGCTTAATTAGTGCAGGTGATAAATGGTCGCGGTGACCTTGATACCAGTCTGCGGATTTTTCTACTGTGGGGATACTGACATCAGGACACTGCCAGCGATGCCAACCTGTTTCGGGATCAAAGGTATGGATTGCATCTGAGTCTGGGTCTTTAGCAGATAACAATAACCAGCCATTGCCAACTAATTGTTGGATGGATGCTTGCCGTAAATAGATTTGTGTTAACACATCGGTACTGGCTTCAACCATTAATTGCAATCGCATTGGCTCATGGATTTCGATCATTTGCTGCGGTAAACCTGTCCGCAAATCGCTAGATGCTCCTTCCATTACACCAAACAAGCCCGAGAGATTATGCACAACTTTAGAGCTACTGCCGTATTTATCATTATTCACGGCTGAGAAATAATACTCCAAGTTAATACCTGCCCCAACTGGCCCCGCCGTTAGCAATACACGCTCTAGGAATGTTCCGTCAGGGTCAATCGTCGCATCATAAGAAATTAAGAAACTACGACGATCTAAAAATAGCCCCTGAGATAAATACCGCCGTCCAATAAAACCACTGGCAATTGTGGCATGACCTAATTCGGGGCGAGCTTGAGAGAAATCAGTCCCCCGCCCTAGCATGTGTTTAATCGCCCGTTTTAGGCTTGGGTCTTTGGGGGCAGACATTAGTTTACGACAGCGTTCTTGTGCTGAGTGTTGGCTTGCTTGATACAAATCTGCCTGTAGTTTTTTGAAACTTGCCTGCAAAAATTCGGGGATCAGATCCGTATCAAACCACACGATTTCTTCACTACAGGTATCATGTTCAGCACCTAAAAACCAAGTATCGTCAGGAATTTTTATGCCGCGTGAAAACAAAATATTACGCACTTCTGCATTATTTGCCATTGCCGCAAAAGCCCGCCCATTTGGACCACTATACTTGCCGCCACAAGCTCCACAGCCATAAGCCGCTGCATGTGGATTATTCTCATTGCGTGAGTAATGCCCCATCAGCACAACAAAATGACTAAAGCCAGATAGCAAACCGTTGTTTTGCAGAAATCCTTCGACAATATCGCTTTGCTCTTCTACCGTAAAACCTTGCTGATTATTTTCAATACTACGCCCTTCTAAGACTTCCTCAGCCGTGGTATGAATATGTGTTGTAACTTCTTTATCAAAAACTCGTTTTAATTTCTTCTCTGCTTTTCCCCATAACAAAGGCATAAACACCTTGCCAATCAAACGCGATACCGCTAGTGGGCTTGCCAATGCTGCAATAACTGCCGTGCTAACAATATTTCTACGGCTTTCTTGATGCACAAAGTCATTTAATTTTGTGCGTAAAGCATGGCGTTGTTTATGCTGATGTACGGCTTTTTCACAACCCTTTGCGGGAATTTCTGCAATTTCATGTTCTGGTTTTACAACTACTGGGCATAATTCATAGGCTTGTTTTTCATCTAAGCCTTTCCAATTCATTACCACCCCAAAAAAGGCAGCTGCTCCTAGTGTTTCTATCTTTGGATTATGATGTTCTAAGTGACGACGTATGCCCTCTTCCCGATCATCCATGCAGAAAATAACTTGAGCCTCTGAGCGTTGTTGACGAGTTTTCCATGTACCACGCCCTTGGTTTTTAGTAATCGCCGCAAAAAGCTCTTCTCGATAATGATGCTCATAAGCTTTAAGTAGCAGAAAGCCGCTTTTTTCATCATCCAAAGCATCCATACAGGCAAAAATTTCATCTAATTCGCTTTGTTTTAACTGCAATATATCAACACTGCATAAGCCAAGATGCTGTGCTAGTAAAAAGAGTTTCCATGCTTCATGGTGTAAGCAATATGCTTGTTTTTTATCTGCGGTTTGTGTTTGTTGCCATGTCCAAATTAGGTGCGATAGATATTGCCATTCTTCTTCCGCATTTTTTTGTGTGCTGTGTTGTTCTATCAATTGTTGTGATAGCCCCAGCACATACTCAGGCAAATGCTGATTATTCAAAGCATAACGCACATAAAATTCTGCATATTGATAACGGAAATAACCTCGCAAGGCAGCAATATTTGCCTCAAGTAACCACAGTTTTCGGCACAAACGGCGAGCATAAAGATGTTCTGTAATTAGACGCACAGCAAGATAATCCATCATATTCACAGATACAGTATTGCCATCGTAATTCGGGTGATTATGTCGCCAATAGAACATGCCAGACCAGCCGGGTAAATCCAACGCTAGTCGCTCTAAATAGCCTGCCCACTGTTTTTGAGGCACGCCCATTCGCTCTAGCTCGGTGATTATTGTATCGACAGAATCGTCAGGTAACGATTCGATATGCTCCTGCCAATCTGATAACTCATTAAACACCCAACTTTTATCGTTCAAAGCACTCTTTTTCCATGAGGCATAGAAACCTACCGTGCGATCTTCTGCATTCCACGAGGCAAAACCTTGATCCATCCAATTAGCCAAATAAGGCTGCAAATAGCTGGATATTTCAGTCTGAATATCAACTCCTGTGATTTGTTTTAACAGACCTCGTAGAGTGATTTCAGTACCCACCTGCCCTATCAAATCATCAAGCTGTTGCCATGCTAAACGACGCACCAACGGGTCTACTTTAGACTGCGAGCGTGCGATTATTTCATCGCTAACATCAACGCCTGTTACTGTTTTAATTAATGATTTCAGACTATGTTTTTTATCTTTTGCAGCAGGCGTTTTGAGTAATGACTCTAATGTTTCCCATGCCTTATGCTGTTGATCTTGCTGAGCTTTTTCATCATCCCTTAACGGCTTATCCTTGGATTCATAAAGCTGTATGGATAAATCCATCAACATTTTTTCAGCCTGTTCAGCCGATAAATCCATAAATTCTTCAGGATGCAATTGTTCTACATCTAAATCCAAGACATTGATACAACTCGTCCACAATTGTTCCAACGCGATTTCTTCTGATACTAGACCATAAGCTTTGGCAAGTGTTAATAGATCATGGCGAGTATGCTCTGGAACATTGCTTTGAAATTTTTCTAAAGCATGTGCTTCATCTAGCTGCCATTTGAGTTGGCAAGCGGTAATATTTTTTATGGGGTACAGCAAA
>JALVRY010000308.1 GCA_027024625.1 Thiotrichaceae bacterium | reverse complement strand
CAAGCGGAGCAGGAAACGCTGGATTTCCTCAAACAATACGTGCCCAAGGGAAAGTCTCCTATGTGTGGTAATAGCATCTGTCAAGATCGTCGTTTTATGGCACGCCTTATGCCAGAGTTAGAAAGCTATTTTATGTATCGCAATTTGGATGTCAGCTCATTAAAAGAACTTGCTCAACGCTGGAAGCCTGAGGTACTTGATCAATTTACAAAGCAAAGCTCACATTTAGCGATGGATGATGTACGCGACTCCATCGCCGAAATGCAGTTTTATCGCAAAAGTATTATGTCGATTTAGCGTTTAATAATGATGCATTTTGCTTCGAATCTGCATCATGCGTTTATGGTGCATTTTCTTTGCGTGATCATCGGATACATCATGGGGTCGAACGCGTAAATCACGCTCACCTGTTCGCCAGTGTACAACGAGATGTTTTTGGCTACGCTCTTTTACTGTCACTATATTCTTCTTAACCTTGCCATGAAAGATGCTATAAACTTGATATTTACCTTCGGGTAGATTTGCCAGCAATATTGGCCCATCAAATTTAGCTTCTAGCATAATACGATTATGGTAATCGACAATTTGCACAAAACCATCACCAAGATAACTACCGTCTGAGCGACTCATATCAATACGAAGATTAAATTGTGACCGCCTTGCTTCGATATAATGTCGCTCATCTAAACCGACACCACCCGTTAAATAATTAGTTCCATTAAACTCCTGAACTTGTAACGGTGGTGTTGGGGTATAAGCGGCAAGCGATACTGTTGATATGCTTGATAGGAGAGCGGCTAGCAATAATTGTTGTTTGATATTTTTCATTATAAATTCCTTTTTATTATGGGGTTCCTTTGGCTGTGCCAACTATCATATAGACCCAATGCTTCTAGTGATAGTTTCAGCTTAGCTTGGTGTTCAACTACAACTGGAAGGGTTTATCGGATAGATGTTTACTCCACATATACAAACAACAGCAAAATCGAGATTACACTATGCAAAATGGAATTTTTGTAACAGGAACTGATACCGATGTCGGTAAAACATGGGTTGGGCAACAGCTGATAAAACAACTGATAAAGCAAGGCGTTGATGTTGTACCACGCAAGCCCATTGAGTCTGGCTGGGATACGGTTATTCAGAATACAGATGCGTGGAAGCTTGCTGATGCTGCAAATAAGTTAGAACAGTTGGAGCAAATATGTCCGAATCATTTTGAGCAAGCTGTCTCACCTGTGCGGGCTGCACAGTTCGAAGGTCAATCAATTAAACTGGAACAACTTCAACAGCAATGTTTATTTGATGTGAGTGCTAAACAGTTTCTACATATCGAAGGAGCTGGTGGATTTTATTCCCCACTCGCGAGTGATGCACTCAATGCAGATTTAGCACAGGTGATGGCATTGCCTCTTTTAATCGTCGCGGAAGATCGAGTCGGTTGTATCAATCATATTTTATTAACGGTGGAAGCCGCTCAAACGAGAGGACTAAAAATAGCAGCAATTTACCTCAATCAAAAAACCATAAAAACAACAACAGTGATGGATAATAAAAAGGATTTAGAGTGTTACATTAATGAGCCAATATGTACTGATATTAAGGAGCTTAGCCAAATAATAAATGGGCAAATCAAACAATAAAAAAAATCTATTTTTGAAATAGATTTTTTATCACAAATGATTGATTGACAGACGAAGGATGAATGGTTAGATTTAACCACATCGGCGAATGTATTGAAGGATCAGACAACCGCTGGGCTAAATACGAAAAAAAATATTATTTATTCCACGCTTTTCTTGAACTAAATCACTCTAAAACTTTCGCATAGTTAGAACATAATGCACACGCTGTTGCGTGTGTGACGTTTTCCGCAATATTTTGAAAAATGCAAGGTAAGTAAACACTTAAGCCCAGTGTTTTTGTATTTTTTAAAGCGGATTCAGATTTGGTGTCCCCAATCCAAATCTGTTGTTTAGCCTCGGCTTTTAGACCCCCTGTTTGGCCGAGGCTTTCTTTTAAGAAAGCCCCACCGAGTTCAAATCAAAATAGCCCGTCATCCCCAAAATAACGATTGATCAAAATCGCAATCAGCAACAATATTTCGCCCTAAGAAATATGACCTCATTGGAACACGTCGAGCCTGAATCATAACTTAATTTTATTTTTTAGATAATAATTTGTTACATTGTTTATTTCCCAAAGAATCTTCATACAGCCTTGCTTGTATGCATCCTAGGAAATATCACGTCATACTCGTTATTGAAAGCGTAACGACAAATCTACTGCCTGAATATTTTTTGTTATATCCCCAACAGAAATATAGTCCACACCTGTTTCTGCAATTTCACGAATAGTATCCAGCGTGACGCCACCTGATGCTTCTAGCAAGATGTCACCATGATCTTGCTGCACGGCTGCTTTCATATCTGAATTCGTGAAATTATCCAGCATAATTATATCGGCTTTTGCTGCTACAGCTTCTGCATACTCTTGTAAATTTTCTGTTTCTACTTCTACCTTTAAATCAGGATATAGCTCTCGTGCTTTATTGATAGCTGCCGTGATTGAACCTGCTGCTATAATATGATTTTCTTTAATCAGCACCATATCGTATAAGCCAATGCGATGATTCTTTCCGCCGCCACAAGTCACCGCATATTTTTGAGCCAAACGTAAATTAGGCAGTGTTTTTCGTGTATCCAAGACTCGTGTACTTGTTCCTGCGATTGCATCCACATATTGTTTGGTTTGTGTGGCAGTTGCCGATAATGTCTGCAAAAAATTTAAAGCGACACGCTCACCTGACAGAATCGACTTAGCTTTACCTGTAAAGGTACACAGTACATCGTTCTCATTAACATTATCGCCATCAGCAACCTGCCAATTGATCTTCACTTCTGTATCAATTTGTTGAAAGACTTCATTCACCCATGCCACACCACAAATCACCGCCTTATCCCGACAAATCAAGGTCGCGGTTGCTTGTGTATTATCAGCAATCAAGCTCGCGGTTACATCACCTGTTGCAACATCTTCATCAATGGCTTGCTTTACCGAACCAGCAATGCCCTTAGGTAGTTGATATTTACTCATAGAATACCTCTATTAACCGTAGATTTGCTTTGGTAACCAAGTAACTAGCTCGGGCCAAATCGATAAAACAAGTAATGCAAATAGCTGAATTAATATAAACGGCACAACACCTTTATAAATATCCCGCGTTTTGACCTCTTTAGGAGCAACGCCACGCAGATAGAACAAGGCAAAACCAAAGGGTGGTGTTAAGAAAGAGGTTTGTAGATTGATTGCAATCATGATTCCTAACCAAATCGGATCAATCCCCATTGTCAGCAAGATGGGTGCAACAATTGGCACGACCACAAAGGTAATCTCAATAAAATCCAGAATAAAGCCCAGCAAAAATATAACCAGCATAACGACTAACACCGCCGTAATCACGCCACCGGGTAAGTTAGAAAGCAATGTATGGATTTGTTCATCGCCACCAAAGCCTCTAAATACCAGTGAGAATAGCGATGCTCCGATTAGAATCATAAACACCATACTAGTAACACGCACGGTATTCAGTAAAACATCTTGTAAACGCCTTAAGGTCAATCGCTTTTTGACAAATGCCAATAACATAGCACCGACAGCACCCACTGAAGCGGCTTCCGTAATATTGGCAAAGCCCACCAAGATAGAACCCAGCACAGCAACTATCAAAAATAAGGGAGGGAACAAAGACGAAATAAAATGAGTAATATTTCTTTCGGGTCGTTTATCTTTAGGGATAACCGGCATACTTTCTGGTTTGAAAGCTCCCATTAGCAATAAATATATGACATACATTCCAACCAGCATTAGGCCTGGAATCATTGCTCCCGCGAATAAATCACCAACCGATACTGTTTCTGGCGAGAAAATCCCTTGTGATAATTGCGATTGCTGAAAAGCCGATGAGATTTGATCGCCCAGCAAAACCAACACGATAGAAGGTGGGATGATTTGCCCTAGCGTTCCTGATGCACAGATAGTTCCACAGGCTAAAGATGAGCTATAGCCACGTTTTAGCATAACCGGTAAGGACATCAAGCCCATTGTTACAACCGTTGCTCCAACAATACCTGTACTGGCTGCAAGCAACATTCCAACGACAACAACTGACAAACCCAAGCCGCCACGCAATGAGCCAAACATACCTGCCATTGAGTCTAGCAACTCTTCTGCAATTTTGGATCGCTCCAGCATGATTCCCATAAAGACAAATAGAGGAACAGCCAAT
>JALVRY010000307.1:3740-4306 GCA_027024625.1 Thiotrichaceae bacterium | reverse complement strand
AAGCAGCTAGAAGATTATCAACCTGACTTAGTGATAATGGGCGAGCCACCATCAAGCTTGAAGTTAAAATCAGAGATATTAATGGAAAATCCCTTGGTCGTTATTGCTCCTGTAAATCACCCGATGGCTGGAAAAGAAAAAATTTCATTTGAACAAATAAAAAATGAAGAGTTTGTCGTTCGGGAAGCCGGTTCAGGTACAAAAGCTGCAATAGAACGCTTCTTTATAGAGCATGATAGTGAATTTAAAAGTAAATTAGCGATGGGGAGTAACGAGGCAATTCGTCATGCGGTGATGGCGGGTTTGGGCTTGGGTATTGTATCACTACATACGATTAAATTAGAACTTGAGGCAGAAGGTTTGGTCATTCTTGATGTGGAAAATTTCCCCATAAAACGAAACTGGCATATTGTGAAGCGTGAGGGTAAAAATATGCTACCTGCGGCTAAGAAATTCCAACAATTTATTAAAACAGAAGCCTTAAAATATGCCGCAGAATTTGAGCCATTGATAGGCAAGGGAAGGTCACAGTGAATAATCTAATTATTCCTTAGCTTATTTCATAG
>JALVRY010000307.1:0-3730 GCA_027024625.1 Thiotrichaceae bacterium | reverse complement strand
TAGTATAATCCGCCAACGCAAACCACCTGATACTATTTAATGAAAGTTAGCAACTTTATTGTTCGATTCCTAGAAGAGCTAGGCGTTGAGGCAATCTTTGGAATGCCTGGTGCTCATATTCTCCCCGTTTATGATGGATTATATGATTCGACTATTAAGACGGTTCTTGTTAAACATGAGCAAGGAGCTGCCTTTATGGCGGGGGGCTACAACCGTGCAACGTCAAAAATTGGAGCCTGTATTACCACCGCGGGACCTGGGGCGACAAATTTAGTCACGGGGATTGGTAATGCCTATGCGGATTCACAAGCTGTTTTGGCGATAACAGGTGAGGCTCCGACGTATTTATTTGGTAAAGGCGGATTGCAAGAAAGTAGCGGGGAGGGCGGTAGTATTGATCAAGCAGCCTTGTTTTCTGGTATAACACGCTATCATAAGCTTATAGAGCGTGTGGATTATTTGGTTAATGTGCTGAATAAAGCGACCAAGATTTTGCTATCGAATAAGCCGGGTCCTGTGGTATTAAGCCTGCCGTATAACATACAAAATGAAGAAATTGACGACTCTTTGCTCCATCAACTCACCATCTTCCAAAATCAGCACACAAAAAAATCCAATCATCATCAGCAATCAGCAATAAACACATGGCAACAAGACACGGTTGATTTGTTAAAGCAAGTACGTTCTCCCGTATTAATGGTAGGTTATGGCTGTATTTTATCTGATGCACAACAAGCCATTAAAACATTCAGCTCGCAGTATAATATCCCTGTTACCAGCAGCCTAAAAGCCAAGGGCGTTATTGATGAGCTATCGCCCTTATCTTTAGGCAGCCTAGGCGTAACCTCAACAGGCTATGCGTATGACTATATATTGAATCAATCTGATTTAATTATCTTTTTGGGGGCTGCGTTTAATGAGCGTACCAGCTATGTGTGGCAACAAAAATTATTGCAAAATAAAAAGATTATTCAGGTGGATGTTGATTCACAGCAGCTAGAAAAAGTATTTAAAGCGGATGTGGCCATTCAAGGCGATATAAAACAAGTGGTAAAGCTATTAAACCAGCAATGTGAAGCACAAAAGCTAGCTCCTTTTACTTATGCTAAAGCACAAGAACCCTGTAAAAATGCAATTTTTGATGAGAAATTTGATTTAATTAAGGCTTTTTACAGTCAGTTATCACACCACTTTAAACAAGGTTTAACTGTATTTGATGACAATATCATCTTAGCCCAAAGTTTTTTCTCTGTTGCGGCCGCTCATCGTTATTACCCTAATTCGGGCATTTCTTCACTCGGTCATGCAATTCCTGCGGCAATTGGGGCAGGCATGGAGGCTGAAAAAGATGGAGCAATATTTGCCATTTTAGGAGATGGTGGTTTCCAAATGTGCTGTATGGAAATTATGACAGCAGTTAACTACAACATCAGTTTAAATATTGTGTTGTTTAATAATCAAACGATGGGCTTGATCAGAAAAAACCAGCATCAAGCCTATAATGAACGCTTTATTGATTGTGATTTTATTAATCCTGATTTTGCCGATTTAGCAAAATCATTCGGCATTGACTATTATAAAATCGAAACAGAAACACAGTGCGAAACCTTGTTTTCGCAAACAGACTTTAGCCAAGGCATCCGCCTAATCGAAATCCCTGTTGACCAGCAGGCCTACCCCAACTACTCATCCAATAGATAATATGACCTCCTTCGCTCAGCAACTTCAAGCTACTGAAAATCAACTTTGGAATGGCGATAATTTTGACGATACGCTAAACCACTATCAGCAATTATTTAAGCAACAAGAAGCCACAATTAATGCTGAAAATGATGAGAGATATGGCTTTATATTAAGCATACCGATTGCGGATAGACCCGAGCATTTAAAGAACTGTTTAGAAAGTATTTATCAACTTTGTGATCAGTTCGGCTATGGCGGCAAGCATGGTGCTTATTATTCAAAAGTGTTGGTGGTAGTTGTCGAAGATAGCAAAGATGAAGCTTGTCGCTTAGCCGATGCAGAACTTGCTCAAGCCTATAGTGAGAAGGGTTTGCGAACCATTCATTATAATATTGATGAACAATATGAATTAATGATGATGTTACCCGCAGCAAAGCGAAAAAAAATCGAATCAATTATCGGCAAGGCAACAAAAAAGAATTTTTATCGCAAAGGGCAGGCTTTTACTCGTAACCTTACCTACCTCAAACTCTTGCAACTTGAGCATGATCGAGACAAAACATTGTATTACTTTGTTGATAGTGACCAGTTATTTCAAATCAATGTGCCAGATAAAAAGGGTGATAAACAGCCTCATGCCTTAAATTATTTTTATTATATTAATCAGGTATTCCAAACAACAAATACCCTAATGCTAACGGGAAAGCTAGTGGGTGATCCGCCCGTATCGCCAGCAGTAATGATCGTCAATTATTTGGATGATTTGCTAGCCTTTATGCGGCAATTATCGCAGCTAGAAGCCAAGGCGGATTGCCAATTTCATCCTCAGGATATTAATAAACCCAGTGATGCGGCTTACCATGATTTATCAAAACTATTTGAGCTTGAACAAAAGCAAAAAACTTATGATTATCGCTGTAAAATAACAGGTGAACATAATCATATTGATTGCTTAAATGCCTTCAGCCAACGTGTTAACCGCTTCTTTTTTGGCGAGCATCTTACACGTAAGACTTACTTTAATTATCAAGGTGATTTTAGCCAGCTAGAACCTGCTAGAACGATTTATCCGGGTAATTACATCGTCAACTTTGAAGGGCTAAAATATATTATACCCTTCGGTGATCTACGTTTAAGAATGTCGGGGCCAACAGCGGGGCGTTTAGTTAAATCTGAAATACAAGAACGCTTTGTTTCTATTAATCTTCCCATGTTACATGCTCGTACCCTGAAAACAGATGATAGCAGTAAAGAATTCCGCCCCGGTGTGGAAAGTGAATCAGAAATTATAGATCTAAATGATGAATCAGAACGTCAATTCTTTGGTGATTTAATGCTATTTACAGTGGATAGAATGACCAAAGAGGGCATTACAAAAGAGAAATTCACACAGGGAGTAGTAACAAAATATTTGCAGATTATTGAACAAGAGTTGTTAGATTTGTACCAAGCGACCCATGAAAATGTTATCCAAAAAACGCAAGAGTTCTTAACACTGTTAGATGATGATAATGCGTGGTGGCATGGTTTAGAGGCAGTTGAACAACTGAAACAATTTATTAAAAACTGTCAGCATAATTTTGGCAAAGAATCACAAGCCTATGAACTCATCCAAACAAAAGCACACCGCGAACAGCGTAAACAAAAAATTATGGAAGTTTTACTGAATTATCAACAAGATCGTGAGGCTTGGGATGGTTTGTTTCAGGATTAGGCTTGGCATTATCGATAATATTTTGTCGAAGCTTGTTAAACAGCGAGTTTGCTTTATTTAGTAGCTCTGAATCTAGTTCAATCTCTGCATAAGAATTCCCATGAGTTATTACTCTCCCCGATTTAATTTGCTCGGATGAATCACCGACCCTCTCTTTTCCTGTTTGAGAAAAGAGTTGATAGGATGAACTAAGCGGAGTGGATAGCTCTAAATAGTCGCTAAGTTGAGTGAGGCAGTTATTTGTATCGTTGCGGATTGATTCAGCATCGTAATAAAAATACTGCCCTTGGTTTTGTTCGCAAAAGTCGTTTATTGCAGTAAGGCGTTCTATAT
>JALVRY010000306.1 GCA_027024625.1 Thiotrichaceae bacterium | reverse complement strand
AAACCAATTGCTTATGGAGAACCACTATAGAACATTTGGCGGGGTATTACAATATCAGTGCCGGCCGGGTATCACGGTATTTGGTGCCGGCGTGATAATCAACTGTTATGTTTAAAATAATGGATGCAATATGATAATTTGTAGTTTATGCCTGCAGGAGAAAAAACTAGAAAATAGCCACCTTATTCCAAAATCAATTTATAAAGCTGTTAGAAATGCTTATTCTAATGAAAATGGTGGAGGTATAGTCTTTGGACGCTCAAAGAGTAATTCAATGAACTATACGGATTATCAGGTAACAAGCTATTTATTATGTGCTGAATGTGAAAAGAGATTTAGCCAAGGAGGAGAAAATGAAGTTACCCCTGAGTGTTATCGTGGCATAACTAAATTTCGATTGCGGAAGAAAATTAAACTTGAAACCCCTATTTTTAATGTTAAGGGGGAGAATTGGTATATTCCTAAGCTCGGAGAGATAAATACTAGTGCGTATATGTATTTTGCATTAAGTGTTTTTTGGAGGGCATCCGTAGGTGACTGGCAAGATAAGGGGGTAAATGAATATAAATATGCTTTAGGTGATTATTATCAAGAAAAGATAAGGTTGTACTTGCTTGGTGAAGCCCTCCCGGAAAATTTATTTTTGGCTGTATATGTTGACTCTGATAACGATAGTAATATTGTACCATTTACGAGCTTCCCGTCAGTTAACAAAAAAAGAAACTACTACCATCATATTTTTAATATACCTGGGGTTAAATTTAGTTTACTTGTAGGAAAGAAACCTAAGGGGGTCTATGAGATGGCGCAAAACTTTAATTCTAAAATATTTTTTATTGAATATTCCTTTAGAGAGCATCCAGATTTTCAGCAATTGGTTTATAATGTGAAAACAGTAAAAGCAAGGGGACGTTTGGCTAGTGATGACAAAAGAAGATAAATTACATAACAAGGGCATCCAGCGGACAGCCAAAAGCGGCACGTTTTTTGCTTTCGCAAAAAAGCGCGCCACTTTTGTCTGCCGCTGATGCGGTCGTTAGGTTTAGGAAGTCCTCATGGTTCAATGGAATAGCAATCTACTTGAAAAATACATTGCTCCCGAAATAAGTACATTTGTTAATGCAGAAATACCGGATGTATCAGACTTATTTCCTGAATCTCAGTATTGGTTGCAAAATCATTTTTTAAATACGGTTTTTGGCGCAAAGTTTAAAGAAAAATGGAGGCAGGTAGCAATTGGATTTCTTAGGCGATCTCAAAATTCTTTTACTAGCTACCACAAAGCTAGGGAGCTTACTCTAGAATATTTAGATAACAACGACCCTCTAAATCCAAAAATTTCTAAATATTATCTAGCAGTTTCAGAATGGGAAAATTACGCTCTACAAGTATCAATGGGTATCGACTTATTCAAATGGCTAAACATGAACCAAGGAGCATTCGAGAAAAATGACGGCTCAATCGAGCAAAGGCTTTACACAATTGCAAATCATGTAAAGCACACAGCCAGTTGCGTGAACTCGGGTCAAAGCGAGGAATGTCATACAATACCTCTTTGGTTAAATAACGAAGGTATTATGACTTACGATTTGTCAGTTACTTACAAAGAAGCATCAGAAGTTTTAATTGATATCTCTAAATTAGCTGATGAATATCAAAACCCATCAAGTTTTATTAAAGAGAAAACCTAACAATGCAAATTCACTCGGACAGTCAAAAGCGTCATTTGTTTTGTGTCAGTCGCTTCGCTCCATTCTACACAAAACAAACGCCACTTTTGCCTGCCGGTGATTTGCGGCGTTATGTATTAAATCACCTATATCTATATTAAAACATGATTGAAATCGCAACACTTATTACTGCAATCGCCAGCTTTGCTACTGCATTGGTAGCACTATGGAGCATCCGTGAACTTAAGTTGTCTAGAAGTGTGGCAAGCTCTCCATCATTAATTCTTAAAGGGCAGCGATTTGGCGCAGTATGCGGAGAAGAAAGCCCCGAATTTATTGGGCCAACTGAAAAACCTAGCATCGTTGTTATTAATTTTGGTAATGGGCCTGCAATTGAGCTAGAAGTTGATTGGGAAATCCCTAACGATAAAATGATAAACGTATTGAAGAGCTACGATCCTCATAATGAATACCAAGTGGAGATTGGACAGTCTCCTTTTGCAGAAGACCCAGCAATAAAGCTGTACTGGAATCACTTTATAGAAAGGCAGATAAATGAACAACTAGAGCCTATTCTTCCTCATCCTATTGCTGACCCAACAATAATTCATTTACCTCCATTCTACTTGGAGGCATTTCATCTGTACTTAAAGTTAGCTGTTCACAATCGACAGGAAAAGAAAATAGCATTTGACATTGATTCATTTCCAGAGGCTAAATTCAAGCTTAGTTACAAAGACTTGGCAGGAGAAAAATATACTAAGGAATTTAGTCTTTGCCTTAGTTACGATCACAATTCAACACACCAAATTAAGAAGGACAACGCATATGCGGCGAATCTTCAAGTTAATAGTGAAAATACATAACAAATCAAATAAACACGGACATTTGCTACGCTATCGCTCCGCAAATTCCGGTTATTTGGGTCGTTATGTTTAATAGAGAACACATATGACAACCTTCGAGTGCGTAACATTAATCCTACAATCTCTAGTTGCAGTTGCAACCTTCGGTGCCCTCTTTGTGTATTATCGGCAACTCCGGGTTATGTCTAGACAGCTTGTATCGATGCAGGAAACTGCAAAGGCACAAAGTGGCTTGGCTCTTGTTGATTTTCTTCAAGAGCCTGAAGTCCGCGAAGCCCGTCATACGGTTCGAGCAGTTCTATCAACAAAACCTATGGAGAGCTGGAGCCAAAAAGAAAAAGATCATGCCTCGCGTGTAACTGCTAACTATGATGTAACCGGCGCATTAGTGAAATCAGGCTTAGCGCCGGTTGATCTGATTGCTGCTAATTGGGGGCCGAGCATCATACACTGTTATGAGGTTTTGGAACCATGGATTCAGGAACACCAAACCCGACCTGGCGCTCGTGCGTCTTATTGGAGTAATTTTAGATGGCTATACGAGGAGGCCAAAAAAGCGTGCTAGGGTCTATAGTGATAAGAAGATAATGGACAGGTTTAATTTAAAACGATTTACAGAAGCACAAAACGAGGGCGTTTACGAGTCAGCCTTAAAGGAGCTAAGAAAAGGGAAAAAACTAGGTCACTGGATGTGGTTTATCTTTCCCCAAATAAAAGGCTTAGGACATAGTTCAAAAAGTGAATATTACGGAATTAATAATCTCGAAGAAGCTGTCGCATATCTATCTGATCCGGTTCTTGGTAGTCGCATGATCCAGTGTGTAGAAACACTTCTGCGTCATACCAATTGCTCAGCAGAGGAGATTTTTTCATATCCTGATTACTTGAAATTCCGATCATCTCTCACGCTTTTTGAAAAAGCCGATAAAGATCTCGGTGTTTTCACAGAGGCCCTTGAAAAATACTTCCAAGGTCACCGAGATGAAAAAACACTTGAGCTGGTTCAAAATGAAGAAACATAACAATGCCATAAACTCGGACGCCAATAAGCTGCGTCGCTCGTTCCTCGCTATGCAGCTTATTGGCGCCGGTTATGGCAAACGTTATGTGTAAAAGGAAATGAGAATCGACACCATCAGGAATAATAGAACAGCAATCAACATTGCAGTCTGGATTAAAGAATATACTCATGCATTAAGGGTAATTGCTGGCATATTTTTTGTTCTAGCCTTAATTACTGGGCTAATCTGGATAGCCGGCAAAGATGTCGAGCCAGTTGCATATGTTTTTGGTCTTCTCAGTTCGCTATTATTCGCAAGCCCTTCAATAGCCGAGTACATTCTTCCGAACAGAAAGCCTGTAAGGCATATGGATTATGATGAAATACTAAGTTTTATTAAAACTACAAATGCCAAAGAGGATTGGAAATTTATAAAAACAAACTGGGCTGAAGAAGCATTCTTAAAAGAAGACCCTCGTCTTCGCATTAGGGTTCGTTGGGATGAAGAAGGGATTCATGTTAAAGATTTTAAAGAACCTTGGGCAAACAAACACCCTGACCCAATGGCAAATAGCTATTGGTATGATCTTTCTTATGACGGCGCGTTGATAGAAAGATTTATTCTTGTGTCAGTAGATGGTGCGCGGGCTGAACTCCCGTTGCCTGATAGAAATACCCTCGAAGTAGAACCAATGATTTACAAAGTGGCTGAAATATTTGATGAGCTTAATACTCTTGAGGAGTATATGAGAAGGTCGGGTTTAAGTGTCAAAAA
>JALVRY010000305.1 GCA_027024625.1 Thiotrichaceae bacterium | reverse complement strand
TCGTAATGCCAAGGAGCAAGGGCTTTGCGCAAACGACCGATATGGACATCAACTGTGCGTTCTTCCACATAGGTGTTGCGACCCCATAGGCGATCCATGAGTTGTGAACGAGTGAATACTTGGTTGGGGTTTTTCATAAAATGTTTGAGTAGACGGTATTCCTTGGGACCGAGTTCTAGGGGGGAGTTTTGTAGCGTGACTTTGTGGCTAGCAGTATCGAGGACTAAATCATCACAGCGTAATTCGTTGTTATGGCTATCTTTTTGACTACGTCGTAATACGGCTTTTATGCGGGCAATGAGTTCTAGGGGGGAGAAGGGCTTTGCTACATAGTCATCTGCGCCTGCATTTAGTCCTGTGATTTTGTCTCTTTCTTCAATGCGTGCGGTTAGCATGATAATGGGAATGTCGGCGTAGATTTCGTCTTGTTTTAATCGTTTTGTTAATTCAATGCCGTTGGTGTCGGGGAGCATCCAATCCATTAAAATTAGGTCAGGTATATTTTTGTCTAATACTTCCCATAGACTCTTGCCATCTTTTGCTTCTAGTAACTTAAATTCCGTTTTTAAAATGGCAAAGCGGAACATGTCTCGAATTGGCTTTTCATCTTCAATAATTAAGATTGTTGGCATTTTCTTACGGCTCTCAATTTGTCATAAAAGTGTAATATTTCACACTAATAATACTCTCAATATGTTAATAACGAGAGGAAATTCTTATGGTGGCAAAACCTTATATGTCGGGGCTGTTTGGTACATCACCTATTAGTCCACTTCAGCAGCATATGGCTGTTGTTTATGCGTGTATTCAGAATCTTGAGCCATTATTTGCCGGTGTGATTGATGCGGATATGGATAAGATTGAAACAGCAGCTAAAAGAATCACAAGGGGCGAGCATGAAGCAGATGTGATGAAAAAGAAGTTACGCCATCATTTGCCAAAGGGTTTGTTTATGCCGGTGGATCGCCGTGATTTGTTGGATGTATTGTTGATGCAAGACAGTATTGCAAACCAAGCAAAAGACATCGCATCGTTAATTTTAGGGCGAAAAATGACATTGCCGAAGGAGATGCATGAATTATTTATTCCTTATGGACAGCGTTGTATCGATGCCGTTGAGCAGGCTAGCAATATTATCCATGAGTTAGATGAGTTGGTTGAAACGGGCTTTCGTGGCTTAGAAGTTGATCATGTAGAAGAAATGATCAGCAAGCTGGATGAGATTGAATCCGATACGGATAAGTTACAGCGTCAACTGCGTGATGTGTTGTTCACTTTGGAAGATGAGTTACGTGCGACAGACGTTATGTTTACTTACCGTTTGATTGAGTGGGTGGGTCGTGTTGCGGATGCGGCTCAGAAGGTGGGTAGTCGTTTACAACTCATGCTAGCTCGTTAGGAGAAAAATCATGGAATTTCTACAAGATACAAATACGATTTATATTATCCTTGCCGCCTCTTTTGGCCTGTTTATGGCATGGGGTATTGGTGCAAATGATGTCGCGAATGCAATGGCAACATCGGTTGGTTCGAAAGCGATTACTTTAAAACAAGCCGTGGTGCTTGCGGCCATTTTTGAGTTTTCAGGTGCTTATCTTGCGGGAGGTGAGGTAACAAAAACGATCCGTAAAGGTATTATTGAAGCAGATTCCTTCGTCTCAAATCCAGATTTGTTGATTTGGGGCATGTTGGCTTCTTTACTTGCAGCGGGTACGTGGTTGTTAATTGCTTCTCGCAAGGGGTGGCCTGTTTCTACTACACACAGTATTGTTGGTGCAGTGGTTGGTTTTGCCGCAGTGGGTGTGAGTGTAGATGCGGTTAACTGGGCAAAAGTAGGAACGATTGTTATGAGTTGGGTGGTGTCACCTATACTCGCAGGTACGATTTCTTTCATGGTGTTTACCAGTATTCAAAAGCTTATTCTGAATACCAGTGATCCATTAAAAAATGCGATTAAATATGGTCCTGCTTATTTGTTTATGGTGGGTTTTATTATTGCATTAGTGACGCTTAAAAAAGGTTTAAAACATATTGGTTTAGATTTGTCTGAAGACCAAGGATTTATGATTGCGATTGCAATTGGTGTGCTTATCGCTTTGTTAGGTACTTTCCTAATCCGTAGAGTGAAGATTGATAAAAAAGATGACAAGGGGTTTGCTTATTCCAATGTGGAGAAAATCTTTGGTGTCATGATGATTTTTACTGCTTCAGCGATGGCATTTGCACATGGTTCCAATGATGTGGCGAATGCAGTAGGTCCGATGGCTGCGGTTATCAGTATTGCCTCGTCGGGTGGTGAAATTGCAGCAAAATCTAGTTTGCCTGCATGGGTATTGCTAGTTGGTGGTATTGGTATCGTCATTGGTTTAGCAACATTTGGCTATCATGTTATTGCAACGGTAGGAAAAAAGATTACAGAGTTAACGCCTACACGTGGTTTCTCTGCTGAGATTGCAGCAGGAACAACGGTGGTATTAGCATCGTATACCGGTATCCCTATTTCAACAACACATACGCTTGTGGGTGCTGTATTAGGAGTTGGTTTTGCTCGTGGTATTGCATCGATTGATTTGCGAGTGGTGGGTAATATCTTTATGTCATGGATTGTGACATTACCAGCCGGTGCTTTGCTTTCTATCCTATTCTTCTTTATGTTGAAGGGAATGTTTGGTTAGCTTGGTTTAAGCTGTTGTCAGCTTGAAATGATGTAATAAAAAGCCGTAAAGTCTTAGAGATTTTGCGGCTTTTTTATGGGGTTTATTTTTTCACGAATACTTGTGCAGTCTCATTAGTTTAATGCATAAGAGTGAATAGGTAGGCAGACGAGCTTATCGCGCCGTTTTATAGCCGCATTCATTTCCATATGGGCTGTGGCTACAATCATGCCTATTTCACAGCATGATCTTTCTGCTGGGCGGTGTAGTTGAATAGATGCAGTATTTAGATTGCCTTTTGGGTGAATGGTGATGGTGTGTCTTTTTGCTCTTTTCATTGTAGTAAACTCCTTTTTACTCCCTGCTATTATCACGCATTATTTATTTTTATTTTTTGTAAGCTAGTTTCTAGCCCATATTTAAATATGGTGATATTTATTAATATGAATGTTACCTTAACATAATTTAACATTTATCGTCAAAATAACCATCCCGCATTTAGGGGAGTTTTGGATAAAATATTCAGATTAAGCCTTTATTCATAAGAGTTTATAAATATTATTGTTTTCTTATATACGAAACTTTATACTCCGATACCCTCATTTGTGATTTAGGGTTTCTCTTGTGTCGAAACAAAATATCGAAGTCAAAAGCACGACTTGCTATATGTGTGCCTGCCGTTGCGGTATCAATGTTACCTTAGAAAAGGGTGAAGTCCGTTATATTGAAGGCAACCCTGATCATCCTCTGAATAAGGGTGTTATTTGTGCCAAAGGCTCATCGGGTATTATGAAGCAATACTCACCAGGGCGTTTGACTAAAGTATTAAAGCGTAAAGAAGGCACAGAACGTGGAGCAGGTAGCTTCGAGGCTATTTCTTGGGATGAGGCCTTTGATATAGTTGAAGAACGTCTTGCTAATATTCGTGCCACCGACCCTAAAAAATTCGCCTTGTTCACAGGGCGTGACCAAATGCAGGCATTAACGGGATTATTTGCCAAACAATTCGGTACACCTAACTATGCGGCACACGGTGGTTTTTGCTCCGTCAACATGGCAGCGGGAATGATCTACACCATTGGTGGTTCATTCTGGGAGTTTGGTGGCCCTGATTTAGAACGTGCTAAATTATTCATTATGATCGGCACGGCGGAAGATCATCATTCCAATCCGTTAAAAATCGAGTTATCCCACTTTAAGAAAAATGGTGGACGTTTTATCTCCATTAACCCAGTTCGTACAGGTTATTCAGCGATTGCAGATGAGTGGATTCCAATCCGCCCCGGTACGGATGGTGCCTTGTTTATGGCATTGAATAATGTATTAATTCAAGAAGGTCTATTCGATCGTGAATTCCTTATCAAATACACCAATGCCGCAGAATTAGTGAATCAAGACGAAGAAAGTGATGAATTCGGCTTATTCTCACGTACGACAGAAGATCGCCGTGAGAGCTGTGTCGACCCACAAAATAAACTCTGGTGGGATCGTGATGAAGATAAAGCCGTGCCTAGTCAGAACCGTGGTGCTAATCCTTACTTATTGGGTGAATATGAGTTAGAAGATGGCACAAAAGTTAAAACAGCTTTCCAGCTACTTACGGATCGTTTAAAAGATTATACACCTGAATGGGCAGCCGAAATTACAGGCATTTCTGCCGACAAAATTCGTAATTTAGCTTACGAAATGGGCATTATGGCACGTGATCATAAAATCGAATTGCCGATTTCGTGGACAGATGTTTGGGGTGAAGAGCATGATTCTGTTACGGGTAATCCTGTTGCATTCCATGCCATGCGTGGCTTAGCGGCGCACTCAAATGGTTATCATGCGATTCGTAATATGTCGATTTTGATGACACTACTTGGCACGATTGATCGCCCCGGTGGATTCCGCCACAAAGCTCCATTCCCACGTCCAATTCCCCCTTGCCCCAAGCCACCCAAAGGCCCTGAAGCCGTGCAGCCCAATACAGAATTGGATGGTATGCCGCTTGGCTTCCCTGCATCGCCTGATGATATGTTTGTGGATAGTGAAGGTGAGCCAGTCCGTTTGGATAAGGCGTTTTCATGGGAACATCCTTTATCAGCACACGGATTAATGCACAACGCGATTACCAACGCATGGCGTGGCGACCCGCATAAAATTGATACGCTGTTGCTGTTTATGGCAAATATGGCGTGGAATTCGTCCATGAACACCAGCAAAGTGCGTGAAATGTTGGTCGATAAGGATGAAGATGGCGAATACAAGATTCCTTATATTATTGTTTGTGATGCTTTCCAATCAGAAACAACCCAGTTTGCGGATTTAATTTTCCCCGATACCACTTACCTTGAGCGTCATGATGTAATGTCGATGTTGGATCGTCCAATATCAGAATATGATGGCCCTGTGGATTCTGTCCGTGTTCCTGTTGTTCCGCCAACAGGTGACTGTAAGCCCTTCCAAGAAGTGATTATTGAGTTGGGTTCACGTCTTGGTCTAAAAGCCTTTGTTGACGATAAGGGCAAGCGTAAATATCGTGATTATCCTGATTTTATTGTCAATCATGAGACAGCCCCCGGTTCTGGTATCGGCTTCTTAGCAGGTTGGCGTGGAAAGTCGGGTGAAAAGTCCATGAAGGGCGAGCCAAACTCAAACCAGTGGGAAATGTACGCAAACAACAACTGCGTATATCACCATAAATTACCTAAATCGTATCAGTATATGCGTAACTGGAATGAGGGTTACTTGGAGTGGGCAAGACATCATGGCTTAACGCGTTATGCTGAGCCGATTCAAATTCAAATCTATTCAGAGATTTTCCAAGATTTCCGTTTAGCCGCACAAGGCAAACGCAAAGGCAAACAGCCGCCCGAGCATTTACGCAAGCGTGTTGAAACCTATTTCGACCCATTGCCCATGTATCATGAGCCGCTAGAAGTAGAGATGACTAACCGCCGCGAGTATCCGCTCAGTGCAATTACCCAGCGTCCGATGGCGATGTATCACTCATGGGATTCGCAAAATGCATGGTTGCGCCAGATTCACGCACATAATCACTTATATTTGCACCCCAGCGTAGGGGATCACAATGGCTTTGAAGATGGCGATTGGATTTGGGTAGAATCCATGCACGGTAAAGTGCGTTGTATTTGTCGATTCTCAGAAGCCGTTGAACCCGGTACGGTGTGGACATGGAATGCAATTGGTAAAGCATCGGGTGCTTGGGGTTTAGATAAGAAAGCCAATGAATCCAACAAAGGTTTCTTGCTTAACCACTTAATTGCAGAAGAACTACCTTGCAAGACCAGAGAGGGGATGATTTCTAACTCTGATCCTGTCACGGGGCAAGCCGGCTGGTATGACGTGCGTGTGAAAGTGTACAAAGCGGAAGATAATGAGCCGGCAGTAACATCACCACAGTTTAAAACATTGCCTATGTACCCCGGTATGATGTCTCGCATTAAGCGTCCAAATGGTTATCGAAGTGGCACAGGTTTCTTCCAACGACTACTAAAAATGGCGGGGAAATAATATGACTCAGTTAGCATTAGTTATAGATCTTAACGTCTGCGTTGGTTGTAGTGCTTGCGTAACGTCATGTAAAGAATGGAATACATCAGGTTCAGCAGGGCCAATGTCTGACTTCAATATGTACACTGAAGACCCAACGGGAACATTTTTTAATCGTGTGCAAACTTATGAGGTGGGAGATTATCCAAATACAGAAACGGTACATTTTCCTAAGTCTTGTCTGCATTGTGAAGAGCCACCTTGTGTACCTGTTTGCCCGACTGGTGCAAGTTACAAGCGTAAAGAAGATGGTATTGTTTTAGTCGATTATGATAAATGCATCGGCTGTAAATACTGCACATGGGCTTGTCCTTACGGTGCGAGAGAAATCGACGAAGAACAAAAGGTCATGAAAAAATGCACGCTTTGCGTCGATCGTATTTATGATACGAATCTGCCAGAAGAGCGACGCAAACCAGACTGCGTCTTGGCTTGCCCAACGACAGCTCGTTTATTTGGCGATGTGCATGATGCGGACTCAGAAGTATCTACCATTATTCGAGAGCAAGGTGGCTATCAGTTACAGCCCGAATGGGGCACTAACCCAGCAAACCACTACTTGCCACGTCGAAAAGTGAAACCAACAGTGACAAAAGAAGACCTCACGCGTGTGGATAACCCACTTAAAGATGAGAACTTCACCAAGCCTTCTGATGATGATATGACATTAGAAGATTCAAGCTGGATTTAAAAGTTATAAATTATTGTTGAATAGTAACACAGAGGCATCTTAGTTATTTATGTATTTTCTCTGTGAAGTTTGCATTGAAAAAACAACAGTATATTTTAAAAAAATTTATATAGAGGCAACACCATGCATCCCGCATTTTCTGTAATATTTTTAACAACCCTTATTGGAGCAGGGCAGGGCTTATTTTTAGCTTTGGTAACCGCTCAAACTTACTCTACAGTTGAATTAGTACCTGTAAAAGAGTCTGGCTTTTTCTATGCGATGGGTGCAGTCATTGTCCTCGTTCTGCTGGTTGCAGGTTTGATCGCATCCGTATTCCATCTTGGACGACCAGAGCGAGCATGGCGAGCGGCGGCAATGTGGCGTACCTCATGGTTATCGCGTGAAGTTATCGCCTTGCCTGCATTTATGGGAGTCGTCTTCATCTATGCGGTTGTTCAGGGGATGGGTTGGGATTTTACTGTTGTTCAATTACGCCCTGAATTAGCGATTTCATTCTCATTGATTATTGGTGTGATCGGCACATTCGTCTGCATCGCACTGTATGTTTGCACGGGAATGATATATGCAGCGATTAGATTCCTGCAAGAATGGGCAACACCGTTAACCTTAGTAAATTTTATTCTTCTTGGAATGGCATCAGGTTTTAGTATCGCAACAGTTTATGCCACGATTCAAGCACCAGAATTAATCAGCCTATTTGCAGGCTGGGCATTATT
The DNA here is from genome assembly GCA_027024625.1 of Thiotrichaceae bacterium. Taxonomy (GTDB): domain Bacteria; phylum Pseudomonadota; class Gammaproteobacteria; order Thiotrichales; family Thiotrichaceae; genus S015-18. Next base: position 4,956 of record JALVRY010000305.1, on the reverse strand, counting down.
ACTTACCTTTGTCGCAGCCATTACACGCATTAGTTCGTTAATTCGTAACTCACGTTTAAAACCAAAAACAACCGCAAAATCAGCGATTGGTATTCGTCATCCTAAAATTGTACAGATGGCTCAAGGTGCAATGGGGGGATCATTTAACACCCGTGAATACTTCCATGGACAGCGTGAAAATATCGTCCAATTAGTAAAATGGAGCTTTTTGTTATTGGTATTTATTGTTCCATTTATTTTAATCGCAGTTGGTATGTTTAATAATAATGGCATAGTCTTCTTGCTAGCAGCCTTGGTTCAGTATATCGGCCTAATTGCTGAGCGCTGGTTTTTCTTTGCTCAAGCCAATCACCCGCAGAATATTTATTACCAAGCGACTTAATTAAACCATCTCTTCCCAAAGAAAAAGGCAGTTGCATTTTGCACTGCCTTTTTTGCGTTTGGGGTAGTACAGTTGTGTTTTATTAAAATGATTTCAGAAAGAAATGAGCTATTTAGATAAAATTAAGCACTGCCATAATGTGGATTTGGCTAATTATCGACCTTTTATGGTTGAGGGTAGTCAGTATGGTTGGGTTTCTTCGTCCTTTGCATTCCATTTGTCTGTTTGGCCTGATGTGTTTCAGGTGGATGATACGGCTGTTACTTTTACGGGGAATGCTGATAATTATGCGGCTCGTAGTGAATTAATCGCTCCGATTATAAAAGTACTTCATCAACAAGGCGTGATTGATACATGGGTGGGGGAGTTTTATCCTGTGAATCATCATTATGGTCAACAAGGTGTGATGGAGATTGAGCGTGCGGCGGCTTTGTATTTTGGTGTGCAGTGCTACGGTGTGCATGTGAATGGTTTGGTTCGTAAATATGATACGAACTATGTTTGGATTGCCGAGCGTGCAAAAGATAAGCCATTTTACCCCGGAAAATTGGATCAGATTGTTGCAGGCGGGCAGCCTGTGGGTATCAGTCTGATGGATAATGTGATTAAGGAGTCGCAGGAAGAGGCAAACATCCCAAAAGCCTTGGCAAGTCAGTCGCAAGCGCGTGGTTATGTGCAATATAAGATGGAAACCAAACGCGGGGTTGAGTCGTCAACCTTGTTTAACTTTGACTGTTGGTTGCCAGAGGATTTTGTCCCAGAAAATACGGATGGTGAGGTGGATAGCTTCCAGTTGGTTTCCATGGAAGAGCTAGCTGATTTAACGGAAAATACTGATGAATTTAAAGATAATTGTAATCTAACGAACATTGATTTGTTGATTCGCTCGGGATTTATCGATGCTAAACATCCAGATTACGAAGAAATTACACGGCTACTTTATGGTGAAGTGTGAAGTCAGTCGATAAATAATGAGTGCGGTGCTATTGACGATCTTTTTCTAGTGCGATAATCATATCGTCACGCATTTGTACATCATCCATGAGTGCTTGTATTTGAGCATTGGCTGCTTCAAGTTTTTCTGCCAAATTATCATCACCAGCAATGTTTATTTGTGCATTCAGCTTTTCTAACTGTTCTTTATGTTGTTTGGCCTCTCTTCTAAGTTTTGCATTTTCTTTGTGGCATTTGTCGAGGCGATGTTTATGTTCGATTAGTGCTTTATCTTCATCATATTCAATTTCTGCTGGTTGTTTGTTTTTTGCAAACCACCACCCTAATCCTACGCCTAATACGGTTGCAATTAATAAGAATGATGCAATTTGTGCAATCAGGTAGAACATGTTGTGATCCCAAGTTTTATTGTTTTATTTAATCTGAATTCATGGCTTTACTGTGCCCTGTTAAAGTCATGGATTCAAGTGTAAGAAAGTCTCTGCTAGTTCTGATGTTGATAGAGTTTCTACTAGGTTAATGAATTAACAGAACGTCAGCATATTATCTAGGCACGGCTAAAAAGTCCTTAAATTTTGGATAAAGAACACTATTTTTTATATAGGTAAAATATTATTTGCATTTTTACCTCTTGTCAGTAAATAGAGGATATATCATTTTTTATAGCTTAGGATTAAAAAAACTTCTGCTAAAAAGCTTTTTTTTGCCTATAAATCTAGTAGGATTTCATCATGTTAACTTTTTGAAACAAAAAAATTGATGTTTTATACATACGATTTTTCGAAGTAATTGGTTAATCAGGCAGATTTGCAGTAGCCTGTTCTATTCTTAGGCAGCATCCTAGGACTCTTGGAAAGAGGGCGGCTTTCTATCAGTACACATTCATCACCCCAATAGGTTGGTACAAATAATGCTAGGCAATATATTTTCTGAAAAAGAACAAAATGCACTTCCTGAGTTACCTGTGTCTTTCGTATTGTCTCCACAAAAACAGTTGAAAGTGGGTGCGCTGTATGACGATTCTCTCAAAGCGTGGAAGTATTATTCGCATCATATTACACGCTTTCCTTTAGATTTACGTGCTCATGCACAGCGACTTTTTCTTAGCTTGGATAATGGCTTAAAAGCATTTCTTGCAGGTGCAATTCAGGACTTATTTATTGCGCTGGGTGATAATGGTGCGGATTTACGAAGAAAAATGCTGGAGTTGGTTAAGCCTGAACTTGAAACAAAAGATATTGCGTATTTTGAGGTATGGTTATCAACAGGAAAACGCAAGGACTTTTCATATAAAGCGGGTTCGGTGTTAGACCAAGGTTTACCAGGCGAATCTCAAAAGTTAGTTGTTCCAACCGAGATAGAAGAAGAGGAGGTGGCAAGCTATGGTAATGCAGTTGAGGAGGCACAAGCTTGCTTGGAGTATGGGCAGGTTGAAGAAGCACAAAAAATATTAGAAGAAGAGTTAACACGTAATAGTCAAGATGTTGACGTTGCACAAGAATTGCTCAATATTTATCAGTATACTCGTGACCGTAGTTCCTTAGAAAGTACAACAGAAAAGCTTTTGGCTGCTGGAGTAGAGCTTTCTGAGGATTGGCAACAAGTTCAAATTGAGTCTCAAGATTGGTAATTTAATAATACGGGTTTAATTAGTGATCTTACGATTGTGATAAAGGGCAGTTAGAAATGGAAAATAAGGATTAACATGCAGGGTATAACTACTAAACAAAATAGTTTAAAAGTCAGCCTGCTGGATATCAGTCCGCACAATAAAGCGATTTTAGAATTCTTTTTTGCTGGAGCGGGCAGTCGCTTATTCACAGTCACAGGAAGTGCTGATGCCGATATTTTCATCGTTGATTTTGATCATCCAAATGCTAAGCAAAATTGGGAGAAAACCAATGCGGTTGATAAAAAGCCTACGCTTGCATTGGCTTTTTATGAGGTTGATATCGAAAATGTAGTTTGGTTGGCTAAACCTCTAAGTATCCAATCACTTACTCAGGCCGCAGCAAAAGTGCATGAGTTATTGGATAAGGATGGGGGAAGTCAAACAGAAGTTTCCCACTCTACTCCTTCTTCAGAGTCTTCTGCGGTTAAAAGACCCTCGGCCACTTCTGCTTTTAGTATTAAAGCATTGGCTGATGAAGCAAAAAAGAAGGCTATTAAACCAGTTGTGAAGCCGACAGCTATACCACCAAAAATGCTGAGGCCGGAAAAAAAGTTGGTTGCTTCTGTAACTGAAACGGAAAAGCAGTCTTCAGCTCCAGCTCAACGGGAAGTATCTGCCAGTAAGCTACAAAAGAATGCTCCAAAATCTTTAAAGCCCAAGTCAAGTAAGCCTGTTATTTCCTTAGAGGAAAAACAAAAGCGCTGGGAGAAGCTTTGTGGCAATGAAGAGGACATTAAAAATGTTGCTGCGTGGAAAAGTGAATTAGCTCTTTACACACCAGAGAATTATTTAATTTCTAGCCTACAAGATGCATTAAGATTAGCGATTCAGTCTCAGCAATTGGTGCAAATTAAATATCAGGCTGTGATTTTTAATTTTATGCCAAAGGCTAATCAGGCGTACAGCAGTGTTGATATAACGTCTGATGAATTTGAGAATCTTTGCAAAACACCCGTTAAAAAGGCAGATGTATATATACACATCATGACAGAAAAAGAGGTAGAGTCAGCGAATAAGGTGTCAGAAGCTAGGCCAAATGGTGTATATGATTTAGAGGGATTTATTTGGACAAGCATGTTGCTAACGTCGTCTGGAAAATTGCACCGTAATGTTGATCTGAAAAAAAGAGTAATGTTACGTCATTGGCCAAACTTCACAAGAATAGAAACCTTTCCACATGTGGTTAGAATTTCAGCATTATGGTCAAATGACGCGTTTAATATGTTAGAAGTAGCTCATAATCTTGATATTCCCCAGCGTTATGTCTTTGCTTTTTATAATGCTTCGTGTGTTTTAGGGTTGATAGAACATTCTCCAGATAAATTGAAAACGCGGATACAACATACACAGGAAAAACCACAAAATAAGAACCGTGGTTTATTTTCACGCTTGCTAAACCGACTACTTGGATAACAACAGACTATGAGTGCTGTAAATCGGAAAATAATTTTTACAGGTCCTGTTGGTGCAGGAAAAACGACAGCAATTTCTTCTATCAGTGATATAGGGATTGTCACTACGGATGAAAGTGCTTCTGACATGACAAAAAGTCGGAAAGCGAATACAACAGTTGCGATGGATTATGGATTAATAAAACTGAGTAATAATGAACGTGTTCATCTTTATGGTACACCTGGTCAGGAACGCTTTGACTTTATGTGGGATATTCTGACTAATGGAGGGATTGGACTTATATTATTGCTTGATAATACTCGGGTTGATCCATTACGTGACTTAAAATTTTATACCCATTCTTTTAGAGACTTTATTGATAAGCAACAGTTGGTTGTTGGTATCACTCGAATGGATATGCAACGTAGTCCAAATTTACAAGACTATCGTAAATGGCTGGATCAACTGTCACTAAATTCTCCTCTTTTTGAAGTGGATGCGCGAGAGCGGGATGATGTATCCATGTTAATCCAATCATTATTATTATCTTTAGACC
>JALVRY010000304.1 GCA_027024625.1 Thiotrichaceae bacterium | reverse complement strand
TAATAATTATCCCTTAACACTTAACTCATTGATGCTAGCTTGCAATCAAAAGTCTAATCGTGATCCTGTCATGAAATTGCTAGAAGGTCAGGTAGGTAAACTGGTTAACACATTAGCTGACCGTGATTTGACCAGTATTGAGTATGGCGACCGTGCCAACCGCATCTTCCATAAAATGCGTGGTGCTTTTTCTTTAGACCAGAAACAACAAGCCGTATTAGCTGTCTTGATGTTACGTGCTCCACAAACACTTAATGAGATTAAAGTACGCACAGCCCGAATGGCTGATTTTTCGGACAATAATGAAATACACGATGTGTTAGAAGACTTTATCTCTCGTGATATTCCTTTAGCTATTTGCCTTCCCAAAGGGAATGGTAGACGTGAAGATCGCTATACGCATTTGCTTTGTGGAGAGGTAGACGAAGAAATTATTACCTCAAAAGCCGCGCCAAGCTCAATGAAATTTAACGAAGAAATTGATAAAGATACGAAAGAAGAGTTGCTACAACGCATTAGCAAACTTGAAGAAAGGTTAGATGCGTTAGAAAAAGAATTCCTCACTGTATAGTCCTATACTCTTGTTTTTTAGAGGTAATTAATATGCTCAACAAATGTATGTATCTACGGTTTCTTTTCTAAGTTATGGCTGGACATATCCCACGTGAATTTATCGATGATTTATTAACCCGCACCGATATTATCGATGTTATCCATTCGCGTGTGCCATTAAAAAAAGCGGGGCGTGAATACAAGGCGTGTTGCCCTTTTCACAATGAGAAAACTCCCTCTTTTACCGTTAGCCCAAGTAAGCAGTTTTATTATTGTTTTGGTTGTGGTCAAAACGGTTCTGCCCTCTCCTTTTTGATGGAATATGAACATTTTAGCTTTGTTGAAGCGATTGAATCTCTTGCCAACAGCTTAGGGTTAGATGTACCTAGAGAGCAAGGCAAGCGTGGTCATAATCAATTATCGGCAAAACGAAGTCGTGACTTATATGATTTGATGGAAGAAGCCAGCACGTATTATCAACTGCAATTAAAAAGCAAGCCCGAAGCAATCCAATATTTAAAAAACCGTGGATTAGATAGTCAGACTAGCAAAACCTTTGGTATTGGATTTTCACCCGATAGCTGGGACGCAATTAAATCACAGCTTTCAACACACTACACAGTTCCACAATTATTGGATACTGGTCTACTCATCCAAAAAGAAGAGACTGGCAAAACCTATGACCGTTTTCGCAATCGCATTATGTTTCCGATTCGTGATAAACGTGGGCGTGTCATTGGCTTTGGTGGGCGAGTTATGGGTGATGAGCTACCCAAATATTTAAACTCTCCCGAAACACCTATTTTTAGCAAAGGCACTGAGCTTTATGGTTTTTACGAGGCTCGCAAACATACTCGCAAACTAGAGCGACTTGTTGTTGTTGAGGGCTATATGGATGTAATCGCTCTCGCTCAATTTGGCATTAGCTATGCTGTTGCAACCTTAGGAACAGCAACCACAGCGGAACACATCAGCCAAATGTTTCGAGCAGTTTCTGATATTGTTTTTTGTTTTGACGGTGATCGGGCAGGCAAAGATGCTGCTTGGCGTGCTATGGAAAATGCCCTGCCTTTATTGAAAGACGATAAAGAAATCCGTTTTCTCTTTTTAGATGAGGGTGAAGACCCCGATACGCAAGTCCGCAAAAGTGGAAAAGAAAGCTTTGAAAGTCTACTAGACTCTGCTGTTACATTAACAGACTATCTAATTAACACCTTGCAAACCCGACATAATATCAGTACCCGTGAGGGCAAAGCTCACCTTTTAAACGACGCTGGAAAATTATTACAAACAATCCCTGAAAGCCTGATTAAAGAACAGTTAATCACCACTATGGCAAAATTGACTAATGTGGAGCCAAATTTAATCAAACAACATAAATTAACGGCACAAAGCGATTACTATGCTGACCAGCGGATAGAACCAAGACAGGTCTCTTCTCGTCTAAGTGATAGAGAAGTGAGATTGACACCAGTGCGATACGCTATTGCACTCTTGTTAAATGAACCTAAACTTGCTGAGTATGTCGAAAATCCAGAGAAAATTGCACTTTATCCGATAGATGGTGTGAATTTTTTGGCGAAATTACTTGAAATTTTTGAAGATAGTCCTAATCTTACGGCAGCTAATCTTATTGAAAGATTTCGTGGCAGTGAATATGAAGCCCCTCTAATAAACCTGACAAAGTGGCGACCGAGTACAGATGATATAACTGTACTACAACGCGAATTTCAGGATTGTCTGCGGCAGATCCGCAAAAAGGCTCACGAAAACCAGCTCGAATCTTTGTTACACAAAGAGCGAGTCCAAGGTTTATCTCCACAAGAAAAGAATGACTTAATGATTTTATTGAGTGAAATGCACTGAGTAGCTCTATGCTGAGTACCAGTCTTCACCCGTGCTAATGCACAAAACTGCTCCATTTCGATCATTCTTACGTCGCTATCATGAAATATTATTATTTTATGATATACTAAAGAGTTCCATTTTCGCGAGAACATATTGGGCATGAGTGAGAAAAAAAAAGTAGAGCAACAACGATCTAGTCTTAAAGAGCTAATTGCAGCAGGTAAAGAAAAAGGATTTCTAACCTATGCTGAGGTTAACGACCATTTACCAGACACCGTTGTAAATCCAGAACAAATCGAAGACATCATTAGCATGATCAACGACATGGGCATCAAGGTATACGAAACACCACCTGAAGATGCAGACCAAGTCAACATGAATGATGATGAAGCAAAAGCAGATGATGAAACTGCCGCAGAAGAAGCTGCCGCAGCACTAGCAAGTGTCGAAAATGAATTCGGCCGCACCACCGACCCTGTGCGCATGTATATGCGTGAAATGGGCACAGTCGAGCTATTGACACGCGAAGGCGAAATCGAGATTGCCATCCGCATTGAAGAAGGTTTAAATGAAGCACTTCATGCACTTGCACAATTCCCTGCATCCATCTCCCACACACTAGAAAAAGTTGACCTCATCGAACAAGGAGAAATGAAGTTAACGGATTTAATCACAGGTTTTACAAGTGATTTGCAGATGGAGACACCTGCAGATGCTGGCGGCAAAAAAGAAGAAGAAGTCGTAAAAGCTCCTGAAAAAGACGAAAATGGTGAAGTGATTGTAGTTGATGACATAGATGATGAGGAAGAAGAAGAGCCAATCGATACAGGACCAGATCCAGAAAGAGCGCGGGAAGCATTCCAACGTCTACGTGATTTGTATAATGCAGCAAGAGATGCTTGCTTGAACGGTGATGAAAAAGCCTACAAAAAGTATCGTACCGAAGTTGCTGACGCCTTTATGGAACTTCGCTTCCCAATGAATGTTGTTTTCAATTTAACCAAACAGCTAAACGATACGGTTGATCGCATTCGTACCATCGAACGCACTATCATGAGAATGTGTATTCAAAAAGGTAAAATGCCACGCAAAGATTTCATTGAAAGCTTTCCTCAGAATTCAACTAACTTAGATTGGTTACCAAATTATTGTGAAGATCACCCCAAACTTGCTGACAGACTAACACCTTTTATCAACGACGTTAAAGGCTTACAAGTCCAACTTAAACGCATTGTTGACGATACTCATTTGAGCATGGATCAAATTAAAGAAATCAACCGCAAGATGTCTGTTGGTGAGGCAAAAGCTCGTCGAGCAAAGAAGGAAATGATTGAGGCTAATTTACGCTTAGTTATCTCGATTGCAAAGAAATATACCAACCGAGGCTTGCAGTTCTTAGATCTTATCCAAGAAGGCAATATTGGTTTGATGAAAGCCGTTGATAAGTTTGAATACCGCCGTGGTTATAAATTCTCTACTTATGCAACATGGTGGATTCGCCAAGCAATCACACGATCAATTGCAGACCAAGCTCGCACCATTCGTATACCTGTTCACATGATTGAAACAATCAATAAATTGAACAGAATTTCACGTCGCCTACTCCAAGAGAAAGGTCGTGAAGGTACACCAGAAGAACTTGCAGAAGCGATGGAGATGCCAGAGGATAAGGTTCGTAAGGTGCTTAAAATCGCCAAAGAGCCTATCTCTATGGAAACTCCTATCGGTGACGATGCAGACTCAAACCTAGGTGATTTTATCGAAGATACTAACGTGCTATCACCTATTGAATCCGCAACATCTTCAGGCTTATCAGAAACCACACGCGATGTACTTAGTAGCCTAACGGGTAGAGAATCTAAAGTACTGCGTATGCGTTTTGGTATCGATATGAACACCGCTCATACACTGGAAGAAG
>JALVRY010000303.1 GCA_027024625.1 Thiotrichaceae bacterium | reverse complement strand
GATTAAGAATCTATATTTGAGATTGGAGATTTTTTATATACTAATCTCATTTTGGTTTTCGGATTTTAATAATTGTCATATTGAGTATAATAGTTAAAAAGTGTTGCTGGCTTAGATAAGGTTTCAAAAATATATCTTATTTAAAAAATAAAAAAGCCCAACTTTTATGAATAAAAGTCGGGCTGATTTATAATTATATACTACTATTTATTTTAGCAATAACATCTTTTTAACTTTGGTAAATTTACTTGTTTCAATTGTGTATAAGTAAACACCACTTGTAAATTGTGCAGCATCAAAGTTAATGCTATGATATCCGGCTTCAATATTTTTATTTATCAAAGTTGTTAATTCCCTACCCAATATATCATAAACTGCAATTTTTACTTTAGCATTTTCTGGTAATGAAAATTTAATTTTAGTTGTAGGGTTAAACGGATTAGGATAATTTTGATATAGGTCGTATTTTGACGGTAATACTTTTACTTCTATTTCGTCAGAATATTCAAATGTTCCGTCTATATCAATTTGTTTTAATCTGTAAGCAAATGTTGTTCCGCCAACAGGGTTTTTATCAACAAAGTTGTATATTTTTTGTGAGTTTGAATTACCGGAACCTTCTACAAATGCAACTTTTTCCCATGTACCGGCTTCTTCGTTTTCATCTGCTGCTTTAACAACTTTTCTTTCTATTTCAAAACCGTAGTTGTTAACTTCTGTTGCTGTTGCCCATTCTAATTCTACAGAACTGCCCTTTTGGTTAGTTGCTTTGAATGATTGTAGTTCTACAGGTAAAGGAACATCTAATGCAGCTCCTGTATTTACAGGGGAGTATTTTGTTTGATTATCACCACTGGTGAAATAAAATTGTTGCTGGTCAAAATCAGTAACTGTCGGGTCAAATGATATACCACTAGTTTGGCTTTCATCAAGAATTTTCATTTTCACATGTACATAAACTTGTGCAGTTGTTCCTAAAGTATTAGTTAAATCAAAACCAACATCACCACCTCCTAAATCAGCTTTTGCCCAAGAATTCTGAATAGCAAGTTTTGAGGCTGTATTATTAGCTGAGGAAATTGAATATGTTCCTATATCACCACCTGGTCCATTAACATTTGCTAATAAAGCGCCCTCAGTAATTTCTAAAGCAGTAGTACCACTAATACTACTACCAAAACCAGCAGGATTATAATCAATATAAACTTGACCTAATTTAAATTGAGTATTACCTGTAGCAGTGGCCATAATATCGAACTCCAAAAATTTATCTGCTCCCGAAGTTGTTATTTGATTATTTGCAAAGGAATAAGTAATACCTTCAACCTGTGCAAACAAATTAGACTGGAATAATAATGTTATTCCCAAAATCATTATATATTGTACTGTTTTTGTAAATATTTTCATTTTAAAACTCCTATTAATAAAATTAAATTATTCTTTCAAAAATGGCTTAAGGTACTTGAGTGCCTTTTCCATTGTTGGGCTTCCAATAATCCTCTTTATCATTATTCTGTACTTGTCCATTCATATTGAAATCGGCATCTAAATATCCAGCAGTACCATTTGCAGGTGCCCAGACATCTTCAGCATCATTATTTTGAACTTGGCCATTACCATTGCCATCCCCAGCTATCATACCCCAAACACCACTTTGAAGTTCTTTTGCACCGGCAGTTCCGCCATAATATTGACTGCTTCCGGTTGTAAAATCGTAAGTCGTAGCATTAGCATTTTGTACACCATTATTTACAATTTTAGTTTTATTTGCTTTTACAACAGCAGCTTTTTTAACTGCAACATCTTTTTTTACTGCTTGTGCAAGAGTAAAAGAACTAACCAACAATAAAAACCCAAGTGTGGTAGTTACTTTTTTCATTTTTGCCTCCCTTTTATATAGTTTATTTTATATCTAATATTATACCAATCAGCAAATTGTTAATTCCAAATAATTTGCAATAATACTTTTTAATAAAATTTCATTTTTTGAGAAAGTAACCTATTATGTATTAAAATAATTCATGTAAAAAAGTCTAATTCTCTTGTTAGTACTATTTTTATTAAAAAATTTTCTGTTTAAGATAGTGTTAAAACCAACGTTAATCAACTACCTAAATAGGTAGTTTTTATGGTAGTTAACTAATACTCTATAACACAATCCTTTAATTATAATTGTTTTGCAGCATTAGTACCACCATAATATTTATCGCTACCGGTTGTAAAATCATAATTTGTAACAGCAGCATTAGTAAAAGGTACCGGATTTGCACTCATTACAGGTAAATGATTTCTATGGGAAACAACTATATAGTAACTTCTCTCTTTAACTCCGAAACGTAACGGGCTTGTTCCATCTGGTCCTACAACTGTTCCATCACTTTTTACAAAACCGGAACGTTGTGCAACTTTTGTACTTGCATCGGTACCTGTACGTAATTCAACTAAAATCCAATCAACAATATCAGGATTATTTTCATAAAAATCGGGTGTGCCGTTTGCCGGAGTTTCATCTAAATCCGAAACAAGTTCACCTCCATTATGATTCCAAGGAGCAGTATTATACGGTTGATGAATAGGTAAATAACCACTACTGTTCAAAGTAGTTGTCATGCTCCCTGAAGCAAAACTTCCTTCAAGAAATACTTTAAGATTAAGATCAACACCAAAAGATACCGCACCGATTCTGGTTTGCCAATCTGCACTACTGGTTGTTTGCATATATTCATTAGTAGCCCAAAATGTAGCATCGTCATTAGGATCAACAGTCATTGTACTATAATCTCCCCAACGGCCTGCACTATGTGTTTGTGAACCGCTGCCGGCAATAATTGTCCCTTCGGTAATTGTCATAGTACCTAACGGATCATCTTTAAACCTTCCGGTATATCTTAAAGAAGGATAAGTTGTGGAACTGGAAACAGAATATTCCAATCCGATATTACCGTAACCATCCATTGCAATACTTCCCATCCATCTATTATCATTATCGGGGGAATAAGTACCTTGTTGGTATATAGACCAACCGGAACCGGTATTTCTCATTTCATACCATCTAACAGCAGCATGTCCCGAAACATTTACAGTGTGGTTAGTAACCATTGCTTGATAGTCACCGAAGTTTCTGTATTGTAACCTGAACATTAATCTATCAGCAAGATTATCTAATTCTTGAGGTGTATCTGGTTGTGGTATAGTACCAACATTTGAGTCAAAAGCATCAGTATTAAGTGTATTAACCAATGTAAATGTAGAATTATTAGGGTCATTCCAATCGACATGAAATTCCCAAAGCCTTAATCTATCATCCGGTACATCTGAATCGGAATCATCTTGATAATATGTATAATAGTTAGGTGAACCGGTAGGCGGAGTTACAGCGCCATCCCAATCACTTGGGAGCATTTTTTTTGCTTCACTACCATTAGTAACGTTTTCAGTTGCAATATAAACCATTCTTGCATTAGGATCACCTTGTAACATTTTATCTCTTTCAAAACACGTAGCTTGACCGCTTTTAAATGTTTGACCATCTTTAAATCCATTGGTTGACATGTAATATCCATCAGGCCAAACACCTAAATGTGGGTAATCTGGCATATAGTCATCATATTGGAAAGCATATTGATACCATTCACCTGTCGGATCAGATGTTTTTGATATAGCAATCATTTCATAATAAGGAGGCGAAAATCCAATTACAATACCAAAAAATATAATAGGATGAGGTAATGAAAATTGAGAAACTAACCACCTATCAGCTTCTTGATCATATAAAACAATTGGATCGCCGTCGTTTGTACCTGTCCAATCGCCATCAAACCCATCCCAGATAGTGCTATTATCAAACGGTCCGTATAAAGAATTACCATGTTTATCCCAAATTTGGAATGATGAGTTAATCATTTGAAAATAATTATTTATACCTACATCGCCATCAGTATCAGGTGGTAATACTTCATTTAAGTTATTTACTCCCTCCCAGTTTTCTGTAATTTTTGAAGCTGCAGTTGTACCATTTGTACTTTGAACAGCTTGATCCGGTTCAAGTAATGTAGAATTTGTTTTCATACTACTATGAGTGAAATCAAATTTATTTGGGACTTCTTTCCAAGGTCTTTTAACCGAACCGACAGGAATCCCTGGAATATCTCTTAATGGTTTAGTAATTCTAAAACCAACAGCTTTACGAACAACAACCTGTGCAAAAGAATGATTTGTAACAATAAAAAGACATAATATTATTATAGGTAGTATTTTTTTCATAAAAGAATATTCCTCTAATTTTAATTTATATTTAAAGAATTATATTATTTCAATAATATCATAATATAGTAA
>JALVRY010000302.1 GCA_027024625.1 Thiotrichaceae bacterium | reverse complement strand
GATGCGGCAACATTGGCATATTACTTAGTAGGAATTGGTGAGGTAAGAGCCAAGGCAATCGTCAAACAACGTGGTAAAGCTAAATTCAAAACTATTGAAGATGTAAAGAATGTTGAGGGCATTGGCGAGGCTATTTTTGATGGTATACGCAAAAATATCTCTACAAGTAAAGGTGAGACTACTGTGCCAAAAGAAGATAAAAAAGTAGCTGCTAAAAAGTCGACAGTAAAAGCAAAAACTGAAAAGACTAGCTCAGCTAAACCAAAGGCAGCGAAGAAAGCTGATCCAAAGAAGACAGGTGCTAAATCATCTGCATCTAAGTAAGCTTTTTTAGTGCTACCATGCTCAAAAGAATGAAGCATTAACTTTTTTCTTTTGAGTGACCATTGATGTAACTAGTACAGTGAACGGTAATTACAACTAATAATCTGGCGGTCTAAATCCCTGATAACGGCGTTATCATTCCTCCCCATAGCCCTGTATGACTTGCCATGATGCCTTGTTCTCAAGAATTTATCCTCGCCAGAGTTATTTGCCGTAATTATCGTTCACTGTACTAGCTCCTTTTTAGTAGCTAGTTGGGTTTATCTTGCTATGTAAAAAATCTAAGATATTTTCACGTTTTATCTTGCAAAACTCTTCTGTTTCTAAGTGAAAATACTCGTAAACATCAGCTTCAATACTTCGTCCTGAAATAGTGATCCTGTGAGGGATTTGTAGGAAAGCAGCAACCTTGAACATATTTCTCGGTTTTTGATTTCGGTCATCAAGTAAAACAGAGTAGCCCTCAAGCTCTAGCGCATCGTGTAACTGGTTTGCCGTAATTGATACATTCTCAAATTGCCTAGGGAAGACTGGGGTGATGATAATTTGGAATGAGTTATCATTTTCAACCTTTTCACGTAATGAGTCTAGAGTGAAATCCGATAGGTACATGCTTGTTGTTTAAGTTTTTAATTGGCATTGATGAAGTGTTAACGGTAACTTACAGTGGACATCAAATTGACAGGCGGCATCTATTCCTGCTGTTGCTATTTTCGCTGGGTCTTTATAGCGATCGTAAGTTGCGTGCATCGCTCCAATAGCGAAACGAGAGCCTGATCCTGCTGCCCAAAATTTACCGACTTCGCTAACATTTCTATCACCTGTTACTTCATAAATCCCTGATGCATTAGCGATAAGCATGTGCAATTGCATACTTTCTACGGCTTGATTATTACCTGCTCCCTTTTTTGTCATCAGGTAATACTCATCTTTAAATATCTTGTGAAGTTTAAGCGTAGCACGATAAATATCGGATAAACCGTCAAATGATAGGTCTTTTCCGTAATCTTGTAGGGCATGGTCTAGCATTAGTTTACCCATGGAAAATCCTGTGAGTGCAAACCATGTATTTTTGAAACGAATAATCTTATCGTGATTGCTTTTATATTCTGCATCTTTAAGTGTGCTGCCGTAACTGGTCGCGGTATCTGCGGCAATTACAACTTTATTATTTTTTCTAACGACAGCAAGGACGGTCATAAGGTACTCCTATGTAATCAACATGGTATGCACTTTATCAGTGATTGTTGTCAAAAGACATTCTTTGATTCTCTATAAAGTTACGACCACTGTGGGAGTTTATTGGAGATATGAGAGGCTCTTGAATAAAGAGGTTTTTCAGATTGCTGCTGTGATTTGATATACTGGGGAATCTTAATTGTATAAAAGTAGGAATTGGGTATGAGTGCAAATGAAGGTTGTCAGGATAATCAATGTGCAATGCCAGATATTGCCAATGAGCCACATTCTGGACCAAATTCTCCTCTAAGCTGGGTGGGCATGAGTGAAATTGAATTGCCCATTTTTGTGCTTAATGCAAAGAAAGAAAAGATTCAGTCACTTGCGAAGGTTCAGGCGTATGTGAATCTGGTTGACCCGAATAGCAAGGGGATACATATGTCCCGCTTATATTTAATTCTTGATGAAAAACTAGGCTCGGGGGTGCTAACACCACAATTATTAGCTGAGGTGGTTGGTGAGTTTGCGGAGTCACATAAAGATATTAGTACCAATGCCTATTTAGAGTGTCGCCTTGGTTATTTTGAGAAACGTGGCTCATTATTAAGTGATAATGTAGGCTGGAAAAATTACAATATTCGTACTATCACGTCTTACCGTGACGGCAAAATTGAAACAGATTTAACGGTTGAAGTGCCATATTCTTCTACATGCCCTTGTTCTGCTGCTCTCGCTAGACAGCTTATTCAAAAAGGTTTTAAAGAGAAATTTGGTGAAGCAGGGCAGGTTGATTTATCAAATGTACATGACTGGTTGGGTACAGTGGAGGGTATTAGAGCAACGCCACATAGTCAGCGTAGTATTGCTCAAGTCAGGGTTAAGCTAATAGATGGTGTGGAAGAACTTCCTATCTCTGCTTTAATTGATGAAGTCGAAGAGGCATTACAAACGCCCGTGCAAGCCGCAGTTAAGCGCGAAGATGAGCAAGAATTTGCACGCTTAAATGCAGCAAACCTTATGTTCTGTGAAGATGCTGCAAGGCGTATATATGCCAAACTAAATGTTGATGCGAGTTTGCAAGACTTCTGGATACGTGTAAATCACATGGAAAGCTTGCACCCTCACGATGCGGTTGCGGTCGCGGTTAAAGGGGTTGATGGTGGCTACCGTGATGACCCTAGGGAATTTCCGAGTAATTAGTTAAGACTGTTTAGATGATCAAGGTTCTACTAAGGTGTAGGTTACTTTAACATTAATATCACCGTATGGAATGGTTTGGTTAGGCGATGCGGGGCTTGCTTGGTAGTAGAGCGGTTGCATTTTCTGTGCCTGTTGTCCTTGCGTTGAAACTTTAACGGGGTCTGTGCCTAGTACTTGATATCCGCTTGTCTTTGTTTCTAATACCTTGAGACTAAGGTTATAATTTTCCTTTAAATCACTATCAGTTTGTGCGTACAGTCTTAATCTTGGGATATTTGATGTAACATCATAAAATCCTGTTACTTTGGTTGTGGCAAAATTATCCCCTGCATTATTAATGGGGTTGAATACCATTTTAATTGGCTTTTTTGTGTTATCAGTATCAATTAGGGCAATTTTAGGAATAACTATTTCAATCGTTTGAGTAGCCGTTGCTGACTCCGCAAAGCTAGCTTCTGTATATAAAAGTGATATTAGGATAATGGTTTTAAGTAGGTGCTTAATAATATTCTTGCTGTGATACATGATTGAGTGCATTTTATTCTCCTGAAACACTAAAGCCGTTTGTAGGGCCTATTTTCTTGATTTTTTGCACGTAAGGAATTGCTTTAAATGTCAGCTGTTGGGTATTTTCTAAGCTGAGTTGTATTTCTTTTCTTATTTCTTCAATGCGTAGATTACCGAGTAAATTATCTGGGTCAGATACTTGAACGACCCAGTGTCCCGCCGGTATACCTATAAATTTGAAGAATCCATCTTGTGCAGTCAGTTGTTTATACTGCTTTTTGCTATCGATTAAATTAGTTAATGTAATCAATAAGCCATCAATCCCGCCAGAAGGTTGTAAAGCTGAATTTTTGCTCTTTAAAATAGAACCTGTGGCTGCTTGGTATTGGATAACTTGACCTTCTAGTGATGTACCTGGTAGAAGTTTAATATTGTGCTGAATTGAATGGTTTGCCCTAATAATCAACTCGTCTGCCTTTGTGTTTTGTTCGTCAAGTAAATAATTGGGAAAGGATGACTGACTCAGGTTGATATTAATTTTATTCTTACCTTCTTTTAAGTTTGGAAATTGATACTTACCTAATTCATCACTAACTGCATAATATTTATCAACTTGTATCACGGCGTTTTTTACAGGAGTTCCCGTCTTTTTGTCTATGATATGTCCAGTCACTGAACCAATATTTTTACGTTTATAGATAGGTGCATCAAAGGGTATGGTGAGGTTTACACGATAGGTAGTGTCACCTTGGGTATTGGTTGTTTGAGTTTCAGAGCTTGCAGCTAATCCTAAGCTGATTCCATTTCTAAATTGGTAGTTATAATTGACTTTGACATAATCGTTATCGTAGTGTCGCCAGTAGCCAGACAAATTATGGTGTTCACCTATTTGGTAGTGTGCGTTGATTCCATAGCTAATTTGATTATTGTTACCAGATGATGAGTTGTTGTCTTCGATATTTAAGCCTAAACGGAGGTTTTCGCTAGGTGTATAGGCTAGGCTGATTGATTTTTTTGTGGAACGTTGTTGCGTTTTTTCAATAGCATCGTCGAGCCAAATTTCTTCTAAGGCTGCATTGATATTCCAATTTCCCTTATTGGATTGATATTCAATACGAACTGATTTTTCATTAGTGTCTAGCTGTGAATTTACTCGCTTATCTTTATCACTTG
>JALVRY010000301.1 GCA_027024625.1 Thiotrichaceae bacterium | reverse complement strand
ACGTATGGGTTTTGATGATCGAATCACCAGTATCATTCCGCCGGAGACAATGCTTCCTGCAGTCGGGCAAGGTGCACTGGGAATAGAAGGTCGTGCAGATGATGCCGAGGTTGATCAACTACTTGAACCATTACGTGATGCTGAAACAACAGTAAGACTTACGGCTGAGCGAGCGATGAATAATCGTCTAAACGGTGGTTGCCAAATTCCAGTTGCCGGCTATTCTGAAGTCAGTGGTGATCAAATTACATTGAGAGGTCGTATCGGCTTCCCCGATGGTTCGCAAATTTATAGTAGCGAAAAGACAGCGCATATTGATGAAGCAGAAGCAATCGGAGTTGCTGTTGCAGAAGACATGATGGCTCAAGGTGGTGATAAGGTACTCGAATCACTGGGTATTGATGCCGCATAAATGACCAAATTAGCAGGAAAACAAATTGTCATTACTCGACCTATTAAGCAATCTGCTCATGTTAAGAAGCTGTTAGAAGAGCAGCAAGCAGACGTTATTCTTTTCCCTGTGATTGAGATTCAGGCTAGTAGTTATAATCTACCGTCCGATATAGGAAGTTTTGACTGGTTTATATTCATTAGCCCAAACGCGGTGAAATATGGCTTGAAGGCTTTGGATGATGCTGATATTTCTGCCAAAACTATCGCAGCCATTGGTAAAAAAACGGCTGAAAAGTTAGAACAAAAGGGAATTCAAGTTAATATTGTTCCCAAAAACAATTTTAATACCGAGAGCTTTTTGGAACTGAGTGAGACTCAAGCAATCGAAGCTAAACGTGTTCTCATTTTTCGGGGCAATGGTGGTAGAGAGTTATTGGCTAGTAGCTTGCAACAACGTGGGGCACACGTTGAATATGCAGAAGTGTATCAACGGGTACGACCACAAAATGACACCAAAATACTAAAATATTTGTGGCAACAGCAGCTTATTGATATGTTGGTAATTACCAGCAGCGAAGGCTTATATAACTTATACTCTATGATTAAGGATGATTGGATTAAACACGTACCATTATTATTGGGGAGTCCCCGCATAATGGCAGCCACAACGGACTTGGGGCATCAAGGAAAAATAATAACGGCAACAAATCCTAGTGATGAAGTAATTGTTAAACGATTACTCGACTGGGCTAAATAGGATCAAATTGATGACATCTGATTTACCAGAATTATCCTCTACAACAAATGATGGCGTAGAAGAGCAGAAAAACGTGAAAAAAGAACGCAGATTTCGTGGCTGGTTTACCTTATTTCTTGCGTGGATGGCTCTATTTTTTACCGCTGTTGGTATTTTTGCGGGTTATAAAAACTGGCTTCGTATTCATGACAAAACAAAGATAAACAAGGCAAGTATTGAGCTTATCCAAAAACAACTAGGAGATGTGCCTAGCAATGAGAAATTATCTCTTATTCGTGATGAATTATTAAAAAAGACAAAGGAATTGGAAGAACAGACCTCAAAAACACTGACAAAAACGCAACGCTATAGCCAACAGTCTCAGCATTATGCAGAAACAATTGATGCTCAGGTCGCTGAAATAACGCAAATGCAAGCTCGCTTACAGCTAAGTTCTCGACCCAACACCAGTAAAGACTGGATATTATCTGAAACAGAATTTTTGCTTCGCATGGCAAATCGTCAGTTACATTTAGACAAAGATAAACACTCTGCTTTGTCTGCCCTACGTGCTGCCGATGAAAATCTGGCACGCCTAGGTGCACCACATTTCTTACCCGTTAGGCAACAAATTACGAATGATATTACAAACCTAGAGCAGTATGCCGAACCCAATATTGCTGAATTATCACAAAAAATCAGCAGTCTAATGCTCAAATTACGCCCACTGCCTGCAAATGATAAAGATATAAACAGTGGTGAGAAAGTTAATATTGGAGAAGAAAAGAAAGCTGCGGTTGATGATAACGGCGCAAATTCACTGTGGTCAGAAGTAAAAGAAAAAGCTCAAGATACTTTTAACCAAGCTATTATTATCCGCAAACACAATAAACCCATACAGAATGCTTTAGATGCTGATTCTCGTTTACAACTTTATAACTTGATACAGCTTCGTTTAGAAACATTAAGATTAATGTTACTGCAACGATTCGACAAAGAATACCATCAGCAGATTAGCTTAATAAAACAGACCTTAGAGCAATATTATCCTGAGGAAAAAGCACAACCCTTACTAGAGATAATGGCTGATTTAGATAAGCAAAATTTATCCCCTAAACGTCCTGACATTTCTAAATCAATCAAGCAATTCGAATCTGCGCTACTAACTGAAAAGAATAAGCCAGATAGTAGTAATGGAGCTGAAAAATGATCCGCACACTTACATTTATCACCCTAATTACTATTGCCTTAATTAGTATCGTTTTGTTAATCATGCAGAGTACAGGCGTGACAACAATTACGTTAAATCAATGGAGTGTCGAGATGAAAACATCCACACTCTTGCTGACTTTTCTCATTCTCTTCTTCGGTTTCAACATACTACTCGGGCTGCTACGTTATATCTTTGGGCTTCGTACTCGCCTAAAAAAAATGCGAGAAAAACATCTATCTACGAAAGCAAGCAAAGAACTCATTCAAGGCTTATTATTAGTTGCAGAAGGTCATTGGAATAAAGCCGAAAAGATTTTGTTAAAAAATGCAGAATACAGCGAAACGCCTGTAATCAATTATCTTGCTGCTGCTCGTGCATCTCACCTACAGGGTGAACATGACCATCGTGATGAGTTATTAAAGCAGGCGGCTGAACTCGATAACTCCGCCGATATTGTCATTAGCGTATCTCAAGCAGAAATGCAATTAGACGCAAAACAAGTTTCACAGGCACAAGCAACCTTACTTCGTTTACAAGACTTATCTCCTAACCATCCATATATTGGAAAATTACTTGCCAAGGTATATTTCAAACAAAAAAATTGGACGGCTTTATTTGAGCTTATGCCCGCATTACTAAAGCAAAAAGTGCTAAAAGGTGATGATGCAATTAAGCTAAAAACAGCAGCAATCAAGGGATTATTTGAGAAATATGCCGCTGAAGGTAATACTGAAGAAATCCAAAAGTCATGGAAAAAACTACCTAACGAGATACGCAAACATCCCGATGCTGTCTTACTGTATGCTGACTCATTAAGCACCGCAGGAAACCAACAAGTAGCAGGTGATATATTAGCCTCCACCATCGACAATGAGTGGAATGATGAGCTAGTTGAGCTTTATGGCAAAATTGAACATGATAATCCTGTTACAGCAGGCGAAAAAGCAACAAAATGGCTAGATAATCACCCCGATAGCCCTACCTTATTACTGACTTTAGCAAGATTAAATCTACAGAAAAAACTCTGGGGCAAAGCTAAAAGCTTCTATGAAAATAGTTTGAATATGAAACCAAATACAGTCGCCTATTTGGAGCTTTCCGAGCTATTGGCACAACTCGGAGAAAAGGAAAATGCAAACACCTGTTATCGCATTGGTTTACAGTATTGTATTGGCAAAAAAGTAGAGCGTTTAAACTTAAAATCAGATAACAAAGCAGGAAAAACAGAAGTTATTCAAACTATTGATGATGAAGACGAGTTTTATACAGTCTAGGAGCTTATCTGAGAATAGTAAGCCTACTGCGAAAAAGCTGAATTTGGCTAGATTTTCCCTCGCTACGATTCATATTCTCAGACAAATTCCTACTAGTTCACCAATATTAGCAATACAGCACACAGTCACCAAAAAATCATTGGCATTTTTCCTATCGAACATAGGTGTGTAGAGCGGGATTTATAAAATGAGTAAATTAAAGCAGCACTGGGAAAATATATACAAAGAAAAGGGACACCAACAAGTCAGTTGGTATCAAGACTCTGCTGATATTTCTCTTCACCTGTTAGATAAAATAAAGGCAAAGCCAACAGATTTTCTTGTTGATGTCGGCTCTGGAGCATCTGTATTCGTGGATGCTTTGATTGAACGTGGTTTTAATAAAATCACCTTGGTTGATCTTTCCCGCGAGGCTCTTGATATTACTAAAAATCGGCTTGGTGATAATGCAGCCATTCCTGAATATAAAGTAGACGACGTTACCCAATTAACTTTTAACGAGCCGTTTGATATTTGGCATGATCGTGCCGTTTTTCATTTTTTAACTAATTCAGAAGATAGAAAAAAATATATGGATTTGCTCTGCAATAATTTAAGCCAACAAGGCAGAGCAATTATCGGCACATTTTCGTTAAAAGGACCAAATATGTGCAGCGGCTTGGATATTGTCCAATATGATGAAAGTAAACTAAAAGCAATACTGCCCGAAGGTTTGGTGCTGGAATCAGCATCAAATGATACACACACAACGCCGAGTGGAACACAAC
>JALVRY010000300.1 GCA_027024625.1 Thiotrichaceae bacterium | reverse complement strand
AAAACTATACTTCAATAAGTATTTGTAATTCATTTTGTAAAATACCTTACCAAATCAAGACAATAAACAGATAAACGACTATAATTTTCTGAGTTCGTTAAATCTGAGTTCGTAGAAACTTCCTTCATGCACATTCCTCGGATGATAAATATAAACAGTAGTTGGAGGAAGCTGAAACGATGTTACATAGATTTTGCGCCTAGAATAAATAGAAATTAACCAGAAATACGATACGAAGGAGATAAAATGGGACTTTTTGATTTTGCAAAAGATATTGGCAACAAGCTGTTTGGCGATGATGATGACGCTGGTGAAAAATTACAGGAACATATCGAAGAAGACAATCCGGGTGTTAGTGGCTTAGAAATCACTGTGGATGGAGATACCGCAACCATAAAAGGTGAGGCGGAATCACCGAGTGCAATGGAAAAAGCTATTTTGATGGCGGGAAATGCTCTCGGTATTAGTAATGTTCAGGCTGATGAGTTGACTTACCCTGAGGCTGAGCAAGAAACAGAAACACAATTCTATGAGATCAAAAAGGGTGATACGCTTTGGGCTATCGCTAAAGAGTTTTATGGAAATGGGTCAAAACACACCTTGATTTTTGAAGCAAATCGAGAGGTGATCAAAGATCCTGATCTTATTTTCCCAGGTCAAAAAATACGTATTCCAGCAGAAGCGGAATAAATTAAACAATATAGGAGTATTCTCATGGATATGGGCGATATTATGCAAATTGGAGCGCAACTTTTTCAAAGCAAGCTGGATAAAGATGGCGACGGTTTGGATATAGGTGATATTACCTCGGCACTGACGGGTTTGGTATCTGGTGATGATGGCAACATTGATATTAGTTCTATTGTTTCTAGCCTTAATGCAGGTGGCTTAATGTCACTAGCAAGCTCGTGGTTGGGCGATGGTGATAATGAAGAAATTGCGCCAGAGCAAGTTACAGAGATCTTTGGTAGTGAGAAAATATCTGAGTTTGCAGGTAAGCTTGGCCTTGACGAAGGTAGTGCATTAAACGGTTTAACAGAGGCAATTCCTGCAATTATGGATAAAGCAAGTAGCGGAGGCAATTTGCTAGATGCTGTAGGTGGAATATCTGGAGCAATTGGCTTAGCGAGTAAGTTATTCGGTAAGTAACTTCTGTTCTCATTACAGGTAAACATCGATTGTTTACTTGTAATGGGTGCTTGTCTATGGCTGACTATGCACTCCTACTTATAGACCAAACGCCTCTTCTTTAACTTTCCCTATTTCATCTCTTACAGCCGCAGCCTCTTCAAATTCTAAATTTTTCGCGTGTTCTAGCATCTTCTTCTCTAACTGTTTAATTTTACGAGATGCTTCTACAGGTGTTAGGGCTTTGTAGCTTGCTTTTTCTTCAGCAACTTTAGCAAATTTTCTACCACGTATTTGCCCTGCATATGCCCCTTCCATAATATCGGCTACTTTCTTTTTGATAGTTGTTGGCGTAATTCCATATTTTTCATTATAAGCAACTTGCTTGGCTCGACGACGTTTAGTTTCATCAATTGCTGCTTTCATAGATTTTGTGATGGTATCGCCATATAAAATTGCTTTACCTTCTGAATTCCTCGCAGCTCGACCAATGGTCTGGATTAATGAGCGTTCTGAGCGTAAAAAACCTTCTTTATCAGCATCAAGGATTGCAACCAAAGAAACCTCTGGCATATCTAATCCTTCACGCAAAAGATTAATGCCCACCAGTGCGTCAAATTCACCTAAACGTAAATCACGGATAATCTCTACCCGCTCCACCGTATCAATATCTGAATGCAAATAACGCACTCGTTTACCGTGTTCCATCAAATAATCAGTTAAATCTTCGGCCATTCGCTTAGTTAATGTCGTGATTAAAACCCGTTCATCACGGGCAGCTCGTTCAGTGATTTCAGACATCACATCATCAACCTGCGTAGCAACAGGGCGAATCTCTATTTCAGGATCAAGCAAGCCCGTAGGACGTACAACTTGCTCTGCTAAATTATCGCAATGCTCTTCCTCGTAATTCCCCGGTGTTGCAGAAACATGGATCGTTTGTGGTACGATTTGCTCAAACTCTTCAAAGCGTAATGGACGATTATCCAAGGCAGACGGTAGTCGAAAACCGTAATTCACTAAGTTTTCTTTACGTGACCTATCGCCTTTATACATGCCGCCAATTTGAGGCACTGTGACATGCGACTCATCAATGATCATTAAGGCGTTATCAGGTAGGTAATCCAGTAAACAGGGTGGCGGTTTGCCTTCTTCACGTTTGGATAAATAACGTGAATAATTCTCGATACCTGAGCAGTAGCCAAGCTCCAATATCATTTCAATATCAAACTGGGTACGTTGTTCAAGGCGTTGGGCTTCCACTAAACGATCATTTTCTCGTAACTCAGCAAGTCGCTCCTTTAGCTCGACTTTGATTTTTTCAACGGCATCTAATAAGACCTCACGCGGTGTCACATAATGCGTTTTAGGATAAATGGTCAAACGAGGTACACGCCGTAAAACCTCACCTGTTAGTGGATCAAAATAGCTAAGCTGTTCGATTTCATCATCAAACATCTCAATTCGCACAGCTTCTCGATCGGATTCCGCAGGATGAATATCAATCACCTCACCCCGTACTCGGTAGGTTCCACGCTCCAATGTGACATCGTTACGCGTGTATTGCAATTCGGCTAATCGACGTAACAAAGCCCGATGGCTGATTGTCTCACCACGATCCACATGTAACATCATACTCAAATATGATTCGGGATCACCCAAACCATAAATCGCAGAAACGGTTGCGATAATAATAACATCAGATTTTTCTAGCAGAGACTTTGTTGCAGACAGCCGCATTTGCTCAATATGTTCATTGACAGATGCATCCTTTTCGATAAATACATCAGATGACGGCACATAGGCCTCAGGCTGGTAATAATCATAATAAGAAACAAAATATTCCACCGAATTATTTGGAAAAAACTCCTTCATCTCCCCGTATAACTGAGCCGCCAAAGTTTTATTATGAGCCATAATAATCGTCGGGCGTTTGGTTTTCTCAATGACATTTGCAATTGTGAAAGTTTTACCCGACCCTGTTACGCCTAACAGTGTTTGATTCATCAATCCATCATTTAACCCATCAAAAAGTGACTGTATTGCTGTGGGTTGATCACCTGCGGGCTTGTATTTAGTAACTAACTTGAAAGTTTCTTTCATTGTCATTGGGTGGGTCTAGGTAGTATTATCGGATTGTTTGTGGTGTTAAATTATAACTGCAAGACATTATAAAAAGATTATTATTTTAATGTACAGGGTCAAGTCCGTGACAAATCAATTATCAGAGCGTATTCAACGCGTCAAACCATCTCCAACATTAGCCATTTCTGCATTGGCAGGGCAGTTAAAAGCAGAGGGACGAGATATTATTAGCATGGGCTTGGGCGAGCCTGATTTTGAGACACCTGATCACATCAAACAAGCGGGCATTGATGCAATTAATAATGGCTTAACTCGCTATACGCCTGTTGACGGTATGCCACGTTTAAAAGAGGCGGTTGTTGCGAAATTCAAACGAGATAACGACCTCGACTATGAACTTAATCAAGTTTTAGTTTCTACTGGCGGCAAACAAGGTATTTATAACCTTTGCCAAGCCGTATTAAATGATGGTGATGAAGTAATCATTCCTGCTCCTTATTGGGTGTCATATCCAGATATGGTGTTATTAGCAGGTGGTAAACCCGTTATTGCTGAAGCGGGGCAAGATACGGGCTTTAAACTTACGCCTGAAAAGTTAGAGTCGTGTATCACAGATAAAACACGCATCTTCTTTATCAATAGTCCTTCAAATCCGACTGGCGTAATGTATAGCAAAGAAGAGCTAGCTGCATTGGGCGATGTTTTGCTCAAATACCCCGATATTATTGTCGCCACCGATGATATTTATGAACACATTTTGTTTGATGATAATACCTTCGTCAATATTCTAAATGCAACGCCTGAGCTTTATGATCGCACCGTTATCCTCACAGGAGCCTCAAAAGCCTATTGTATGACAGGTTGGCGAATCGGCTTTGCTGCCGGCCCTGCTGATGTCATCGGAGCGATGAAAAAAGTGCAATCACAAAGCACATCTAACCCTTGTTCCATTGCACAAGCGGCAACCATTACAGCACTTGAAACAGATTTAACATTTCTAAAACCGATGCTGACAGCATTCTCAGAACGTCATCAATTTGTTGTTAAATCACTCAATGAAATTGACGGTATTGACTGCCTCCCATCTGACGGCACATTCTACAGCTTCCCGAATGTAGAAGGCATGATTGCCCGTGTTGATGGCGTAAGCAATGATACCGAATTATGTTCACA
>JALVRY010000299.1 GCA_027024625.1 Thiotrichaceae bacterium | reverse complement strand
CAATAATTCCATCAACCTTGTCTAATTGAGGGTTTGCCTCATAATGTGTTTCTAACGGATACAACAGCCATCCACCAATAGGAAGAAAACCAATCACTATTAGCAATATTGCTAAAGAAAAAAGTAGCCGTTTAGCCCAAACAAATTTATTTCTCCAAAGAAAAAACAAAGCGACTATAAACCAAACTAATAACAGATTATCAGGAGATACAAAAAACCAGACTGCCTTTGAAATAATAAAAAAGATAGAGTCCATGTAAATTCCTCTTAATTCAGCCCGACTTCATTCACCATTGCGTAAAGTGGTGACATAATTTATTCAATGCGATAGTATATCCTCATAAATAATACTAATAATTAAGATGCAACTAACTTAGCTGCACAATAAAAATAATAAAAATGTCTGATATTACACAACAAATCCGCAACTTTTTTGCATGGTGGAGTGAAGGCTTATACAAAGGGCTTCCAGATTCTCTACGCAAATGGGTACAAACTGATTCGGCAAAGCTAATTTTGCAGCTCAAACCTGATGATAGTATTGATGCTGCTTGGTATCAAAACGGCAAGCAACATGACAGAGGTAGCTTCTCATTACAGGACTCCACTATTGAGCTGGACGACCTTGTTCCCAAGAAAGCACGTAAAAAGAAATATCATATTGACCTACGCCTACCACAGAAACAGGTGCTATTTTTACAAAAAAAGTTTCCTGAGAATATTAAAGATAATCTCACACAAGCAATTCGATACCAAATTGATCGTTTAACACCCTTCTCTTCAAACAATGTGTATTTTGACGCCATCGTCAGCCAACATGACAAAAAAGATAAAAATATTATTGCTGATATTTTTGTTGCTCCGCGTGGTCTCGTTGAAAAATCCATATCCAACTTAAAAAACTTAGGCATTAATCATGTTGATATGATTAGCGTTTCTGGCGGCAATCAGCAGTTAAACCTCACAACAGATGGTATTCCAAGTGCAGATACCCAAAGTAAAGTATCACGTACACCCTTATATTTTATGCTAGCAATGCTAGCCCTCTCACTCATACTCCCTATTATTTACAAAGATCGGCGTATTGACCAACTTGATACTGCAATTTCTGAGTTGCGTAGCAATGCATCTGAACAACTTGCTATCCGTGATAAATTATACGAAGCCGAAGAAGCTTTATCTTTTCTAAAAGAAAAACGTGCAAGCTCACCGATGGCACTCGATGTTGTCGAAACACTAGCTAAAGAATTACCCAAAGATACATGGCTAGAACGCTTAGAATTACATAACAACATACTTGAAATTCGCGGTGAATCAGAAAAGGCTCTTGCCTTAATTGATCTACTTGAGGAATCGCCTTCATTTTCAAAAGTTAAATTTAATTCACCTGTTTCACTAAATAAGAAAAACAATCGCGATAAATTCCACCTTCAAGCAACTGTGGAGATTCCTCGTGGCTGAATCATTAAAAATACCTGAAGAAAAACATTCAATGGTTGCATGGTCATTGCTTATCACTTTGGTCTTACTTGCATTACTCTTTGTTATATTTCCTTTAATGGAATATTCCTCTGAACAAAGCGATATAATAAGTAAACGCTATAAGCAGCTCAGTAGCTATAAAAAGGTAGCAGAATCCACCCCTGAATTTAAGCGTGAGTTTAAACGTGTTCAACGTACAGGCTTAGATAAACTATTCTACCCAAAAGGATTAACGTCTGCTCAAGTAGGTAAAGAGCTACAAAAACAGTTAGCAACCATTATTACTCGCGATAATGGCGTACTGGTTCGCTCAGAAGTATTAGACTCTGATTTTGATCAAGAAAAAGAAAAAAACTCTGTCTATCAACAAGTTGCCGTAAAAGCCAGCCTACAAGGTGACTCAAAATTATTACGCAATTTATTACACCAAGCCTACCGAGCAAGACCATTGATTTTTGTTGAAAGCATCAATGTTAAACCGCTATCAAAAGAAAGTAATATTTCTCAACGGCTCAAAGCTGAAGTCGTTATTTCAACCTATTGGAGAGGAGGAGTGAAAACCGATGAAGCCGTTAATTAGCCCACCTCTAAACTTACTTTTTACCCTAATAGGCTGTGCTTTATTAGGTTTAACCGTATGGAATATCATGGACTTAAAGTTAATGTCTGAAGATAACCAAACAGGAGAAAGCTACAGTAAAATTGAAATACCATCAGCAGAAGCGCTCGCTGCTCCACCATTACGTCAGTACAAAAGCATAATAGAAGCCCCTTTATTTTGGGAAAGTCGTGCTGTATATGTGCCACCAAAGCCAGAAAAGAAAGAAACAGAACAAGAAATTGCATTGGTTGATAAAAAACTGCCAGAGGGACGCCTAATTGGCATTATTGATACAGGCGAATCCATGATGGCCGTCTTTAAAGATGCCGAAAGTACACAATATTTACACCTTGATGACAAATGGGGAAGCTGGAAAATCACAGGTATTGCCCATGACTCGATTAAACTAGCACTCGGAACAGAGACCCAAACTGTTGATTTGATCAGTGACTACGCTGCACCTGCCGCCAATAAAAGCCAGTTAGCTCGGAAAAACTCCGCACAACCAAAGGCAAAAGGCAGACTTGCTCCCAATAGACGAAATATAAATTTGGCAGAGTCTCGACGACCTAATTTGCCAAGCAATGTAAGAAATCTTCCACATTTAGCAGCAACATTAAAACAAGCACCTCCCAGTGCAATACCTGCTGAGATGTCAATTAAAGAAGCTCTCGCGGCAAGACAACGCTTAATGGCAGCGAGGTGGAAGAAAAAACGATAAGAAAAAGTGAGAGTTTTGTATAAAAAAGCATGATAAACAAAAAATTCTCAAAGTATAGAAGTGGATTAGGATTCATTCCATAAATGCTACAGAAAGGTATCATAAGTATAATTTATGATATAAAATAATAAATAGAGGCGAAAAATCGCCCAGAAACAAGAAAATAATAGCTTAAACGGGGAAGATGGATTTGAGGATTAATATCTCTCATAAATTTCCCATCACTTTGTTTAAAAAAAGCTTTAGCTTGTTTCCCAATAACAATAATAATAAATGGGGTTATTTCTGTGAACAACACAATTAAAATGGCAGGGCTAGTAAGTGTTTCCGCACTTATGATGTCTTGTTCATCCTTGAAAGATGCACCAGGATACCGTCACACAGATTCTACACAAAATTTCCAACGCAGTGCAGCCGTTAAGCATGCGAATTACCAGTCTAGCTCCTCTTCAAGCAGCTACACTCAATCACGTAATAGCTCATCAAAATATAAAAGCTACTCAAACCAGCATGCTAAAAAATCAGCCAAACGACAAAAGCGCTCTACAGATAAAGGCGATGTTGAACTAATCCTAGGTGAGCACCAGTATTATCGTCATAGCAAACGTAGCAAAGCACCAAAAAGCGGTAAAGGCAAAGGTGTTGCATTAAGTTTTGAACGTGCCAGCATCCGTGAAGTCGTTAAAGTTGTACTTGGCGATATTCTCAAGGTGAATTATACCGTAGAGCCTGGTATTGATGGCGAAGTAACGATAAACACCAGCCAGCCCATTCCAAAATCCAGCTTAATTGCCACCTTAGAATCACTGCTTCAAGTACATGGGGCTGTCTTATATAAAGACCCACAAGGGACTTATCGCGTCGCTCCTCGCTCTTCAATGAAAGGCCGTGGTTTTGTACCAGAAACAGGCAAAAAGTTACCTGCGGGATACGGTATAAAAATCGTACCACTACGTTTTATTCCTGCCGCAGAAATGCAAAAAATTCTAGAGCCTTTAGCTAACCCAGACGCTTTTGTTCGTGTCGATACTAACCGCAATTTATTAGTTTTAGCCGGAACAAGTGCAGAATTGCATAACCTATTACAGACGATTAACACCTTCGATGTAGATGTACTAAAAGGCATGTCTGTTGGCTTATTCCAAATCCATAATGTCGAAGCAGATATCGTTGCAAAAAACCTTGATGCCCTATTTGGTGAAAGCGGTAATAGCCCAATGGCGGGTATGATTAAGATCATGCCAATCGAGCATTTGAATAGCTTGATGATTATCTCCGCCAGCCCTGAATACTTAAAATCTATGAAAGATTGGGTAGATCGTTTTGACAAAGTCAAATCAACAGAGGGACAACAGCTTTATGTTTATCATGTGCAAAATGGTGATGCTAAACATCTCTCTGAAATGCTGTCACAAATATTCACAGGCAAAGCATCACGCAAAAAAGGTAAATCAAAGCAGACTTCTAGCCTAGCTCCAGGTCTAAAATCTGCCACCGTTAGCAGTGATGGTGATAACGTAAAAGCAACCATCGCCACAGCAAAAACAATGTTAGGCAATGGTAACGGCGGCATGTCTGTTACACAGAATGACGATACCCGCATCGTTGCTGATGAGTCGAATAATTCTCTCATGATT
>JALVRY010000298.1:7525-12996 GCA_027024625.1 Thiotrichaceae bacterium | reverse complement strand
TTTCATGGATTTACTCGAATGTTTATGTTTATCTCTCTAAACCAAATTTCTTCATTTTACTGGGTGAAAAGTTTCCATCACTAAAGGGTATCCATTTTCCAAACCAGCCTTCCTCGTCATTCTTTCGTTTTGTTAAGGCTTTTACTAAATCATGTTTTGCAATGGCTGATAATTCAGTATTAACGTAGATATCGTGTGTGATCTTTTTAAAACTGCCTGATAATCGTAAACGACGAACGATACCATCGGGTGCTAGATAGCGAATTTCGGCACGAAAATCATCTTTAGATAATTGTTTAATACGCATGCCATCGTAGCCTAAGACTTGTAGGTTATATTGATAGTCGAGCTGGTCATCATCTAATGGATATTCTTGGGACGTTAAGGTGACAGGTATTGTGATAATTTTACCTTTTCGCACAAGCTTTAATTTAACTTCACGACCGGGTTTGTCGCCTCGAATTAACTCAATGAATTTTTGCGGATGCATTAATGCATGTCGATCATAGGTTAATAAAATATCGTAGGGTTTGATTCCTGCTTTTTCTGCGGGGGAGTTATCGGTAAAGCCTGTTACCATAATTCCTTGCCCAACCAATACGTCTTCGGGTAATTGTGCGGCGAGTTCTTTGGGTAGTAGGTCAACACGCAAGCCCATATAAGCGGCTGTATTATGGTATTTTAATTGTATTTCTGACGATGGTGCAGTGTTTGCCATCACGCTACTAGTTATTAGGCTTAATAGTGCTAGCATTAAATATTGGTAAAATCGTGACATTTTATACCTCTTGCAAGTGAAAGCTTCGCAGCTTTTATCATACCTTTATGTTTAGTCTTTTGAATCAACATAAGTTCAATATGTGCTGATAATCTAAAGGATACATTGGTAGGCACAGCGTTGACATCAAACTAGATGCCGCAACCGTCACTGTAATGTGTGTATTGAAATTAGCCATTTAATTAGTCGTGCAATTCACAGGCTTCTAATGTGTTTTTCATTAGCATTGCAACGGTCATTGGGCCAACTCCACCGGGTACTGGAGTAATCCATGCGGCTCTTTCTTTTGCTATGTCAAATTCAACATCGCCTTTTAATTTACCATCTTCCATACGGTTAA
Organism: Thiotrichaceae bacterium; assembly: GCA_027024625.1. Lineage (GTDB taxonomy): Bacteria > Pseudomonadota > Gammaproteobacteria > Thiotrichales > Thiotrichaceae > S015-18. The sequence continues at coordinate 11,878 of JALVRY010000298.1, read as the reverse complement.
TGCCTACATCAATGACGGTTGCACCTTCTTTTATCCATGCACCTTTTACTAAGCCAGCTTTGCCTGCTGCTGCAACGACAATATCGGCATTGGCAACTAATTCTGGTGTATTACTGGTAAAGCGATGGCATACAGTAACGGTTGCGCCTGCTAGTAATAACTCCATCGTCATAGGGCGACCTACGATATTGGAAGCGCCGACGATAACAGCATGTCTACCTTTATAGGTTTCACCAGTGGAGTCGAGTAATCGCATAACACCGTAAGGAGTGCAGGGGCGTAATGCAGGAACTCTTAACATCAATTTGCCGACGTTTTGTGGATGGAAACCATCGACATCTTTATCTGGTCGGATGTGCTCAATAATGGCAGATGCGTTAATTTGCTCAGGTAATGGAAGCTGAACAAGAATACCGTCGATACTATCATCATTGTTTAGCTGCTCAACTAAGTCGAGTAATTGCTGTTGAGTTGTGCTTGATGGTAGGTGGTATGAGCGAGAGAGAAAACCAACTTCATCGCAAGCTTTTTGCTTGTTGTTGACATAAACCTGCGATGCGGGGTTGTCGCCAATTAATACGACTGCAAGCCCGGGTGGGCGTTTATTGGCAGCAATTCGTTTTTCGACACTTTGCTTTACTTCGGCACGAACTTCGGCCGAGATTTTCTTTCCATCAATTATCTGAGCAGACATGGGGTTTATCATCCGTTAAATACTTTGGACTGGAGTTTCGCATATATATGGTCTTCACTTCAAAGTGATTCCTTAAATTAATAATAATTGATTGAAATAAAGACCTTGACCCGCATTATTTTCGTGATATTATTCGCCCTCTCGTTGATTCGGGAGCTGTTTAAATACCGTCGGGGTATAGCGCAGTCTGGTAGCGCGCCTGCTTTGGGTGCAGGATGTCGGGAGTTCGAATCTCTCTACCCCGACCATTTTTAAACTTATGTAATATCGAATTGCGTCTATAGCTCAGCTGGATAGAGCAACGGCCTTCTAAGCCGTAGGTCGCAGGTTCGAATCCTGCTGGACGCGCCATCATTGTTGCTGGCAATAAACAGCAGAAGATTTACGATGGTGGGTGTAGCTCAGTTGGTAGAGCCCCGGATTGTGATTCCGGTCGTCGTGGGTTCAAATCCCATCATCCACCCCATATTTGTAGTAATGTGCATTAAAATAATGTAAATTGCTGAAAATCCCCTCTGTGCGGTTCTCATAATTGCACTTTGGGTTATACATTGGAATATTTCTGTGTATAATCCCCGCTCTCTGAAAAAGAGAGTTTATAACCACGTGCGAAAGTGGTGAAATTGGTAGACACGCTGGATTTAGGTTCCAGTGCCGCAAGGCGTGAGAGTTCGAGTCTCTCCTTTCGCACCATTTATATTATCCCCTATTTGAATAAATATGTGTTACGACAAAAACAAGTCGTGACATGAGTATATTGAGGTTTGTTTCATGCAAGTTTCCGTTGAAGCCACTGGCAACATCCAAAGAAAAATGACAATAGAAGTGCCATCTGAGCGTATCGATCAAGAAGTTGATAAACGCTTAAAATCTATGCGTGGCAAAGTTCGCCTAGACGGCTTTCGCCCCGGTAAAGTGCCATTAAGTATGGTTAAGAAAATGCACGGTGCGGGTGTTTACCAAGAAGTTGCAGGTGAAGTGATTCAAGCTTCTTTCTATGAGGCTGCAGGGCAAGAAAAGTTACGCGTTGTTGGTTTGCCTGATATTGAAGCTAAAACATTCGAGTACGGTAAAAATGTTGAATTTTCTGCAACATTTGATATTTACCCAGAAGTTGAAATTGCCTCACTAGAAGGTAAAACTGTAACAAAGCAAAGTGCTGATATTACAGATGCTGATATTGATAAGATGATTGAGACGCTACGTGAGCAACAAAAAGAGTGGGTTGATGTTGAGCGTGCTGCAGAAGAGGGTGATTTAGTCACTGTCGATTTTAAAGGCCTATTAGATGGCGAGTCGTTTGAAGGTGGTGATGCAGAAGATTTTCAAGTAGAGCTTGGCGCGGGTAGGATGCTAGCTGATTTTGAAACGGCATTGATAGGGATGAGTGTTGGCGAAGAAAAAACGACCGATGTTACTTTCCCAGATGACTATCAGTCTGAAAAGTTACAAGGCAAAACAGTTCAATTTACTCAAACAGTTAAAAAAGTCCAAGAGCCTAAAAAACCTGAGATTGATGAAGAGTTTATTAAGCGTTTCGGTATCGAAGATGGCTCAATGGAATCTTTCCGTAAGAATATTGCTGAGAACATGGAACGTGAGCTTAAAAATAAAATTTCTACAAATATAAAAACGCAAGTGATGAATCATCTTGCTGATTTACATGAGTTTGATATTCCAGCAGCGTTGGTTGTTGATGAAATTAAGCATATCCGTGAAGAAATGACACAAAATACGGGTAATGATATGTCCACACTGCCAGATGAGCTTTTCAAAGAACAGGCAGAGCGTCGCGTTAAGCTAGGTTTGATTGTTGGTGAAATTATTCGCCAAAAAAATATCCAAAAAGATCCTGCAAAAGTTGATGAGAAGTTAGAAGAGTTAGCATCTACTTATGAAGATCCTAAGGCGTTAATCGAATATTACCGTACTAATCCGCAAGCAATGCAAACTATTGAAGCTGCAGTGATGGAAGACATGATCGTTGATTGGGCGGTAGAGCAAGCAACGGTCGAGGAAGATGCAACGGATTTTGATTCCATCATGAATCCAAAGCAGGATGAAAGTGCTTCTGATGAAGAGAAAGAAGAAGCGTAAGGTAAGAGTAAGCAGAGCGTATACAACAATAAGAGAAAATATGATGTCACAAGATAAAAGAATAGAAACGATTTCCGCCCTTGTTCCTATGGTCGTTGAGCAAACCTCTCGAGGTGAGCGATCCTATGATATTTATTCTCGCTTATTGAAAGAGCGCGTTATCTTTTGTGTTGGCCAAGTTGAAGATCACATGGCTAACTTAATTGTTGCACAGTTGCTTTTTCTTGAATCTGAAAATCCAGATAAAGATATCCATCTTTACATTAATTCTCCCGGTGGTGTTGTTACTGCGGGGATGGCGATCTACGATACCATGCAGTTTATTAAGCCCGATGTCAGTACATTATGTATTGGTCAAGCGGCTAGTATGGGTGCGGTGTTACTTGCAGGCGGTAAAGAAGGCAAGCGTCACTGCCTTCAGCATTCTCGTATTATGATTCATCAACCACTTGGTGGTTATCAAGGACAAGCAACGGATATTGAAATTCATGCTCAGGAGATTTTGAAAACACGGGCTGAGTTAAATAGTGTGCTTGCTAAGCATAGTGGTCAACCCATTGAGCAAATTGAAAAAGACACAGACCGTGATAACTTTATGACAGCTGATGAAGCTAAATCTTATGGTTTAATTGATGAAGTATTGAACGCAAGATAACGCATGGTAACTTTCCATTTAGAGTTATAAAACAGCCCTTTGTTGGGCTGTTTTTATTTCTACCGCAGTGATCTGTCGATAATATTGAAATAGTGGATGCTGCACCACACATTGACCATAGCCAGACCATCTTTGGTGTTTATAGAAAATACCACTTGTTTTTTGATATTGAATATTTTTCGCAAACAAGGCATGGTATACGTTAGCTTTGTATATATAAGTAATTTTGAGGTTTCGAATGAGCGATAAGGATAAGACGAATAAAAAGAGTGGAAAGCTATTGTATTGCTCTTTTTGTGGAAAAAGCCAACACGAAGTTCGTAAGTTAATCGCGGGTCCTTCTGTTTATGTCTGTGATGAGTGTGTTGACTTATGCAATGATATTATCCGTGAAGAATTAGAAGGTGCTCCCTCTGAGGAATTACAGGTCGATCTGCCAAAGCCTAAAGAAATTAATGCACATTTAAATGACTATGTTATTGCTCAAGATGATGCCAAAAAAGTGCTTTCTGTTGCTGTTTATAACCACTATAAACGCTTAGAAAATAATAGTGTTACGAGTGATGATGGTGTTGAGCTTTCAAAAAGTAATATCCTCCTTATTGGGCCAACGGGTAGCGGAAAAACCTTATTAGCAGAAACGCTTGCTCGAGTCTTAAACGTCCCTTTCAGTATTGCCGATGCGACTACGCTAACAGAGGCGGGCTACGTTGGTGAAGACGTTGAAAATATTATCCAAAAACTATTACAAAAATGTGACTACGATGTAGAGAAAGCCCAGACTGGCATTATCTATGTTGATGAAATTGATAAAATTTCACGCAAAGGGGATAACGTATCAATTACTCGTGATGTTTCCGGTGAGGGTGATCAGCAAGCCCAAATAAAGCTTATTGACGGTCTCGTT